>JAQUNC010000027.1 GCA_028717805.1 Atribacterota bacterium | reverse complement strand
TGCCGGAGAGTACTTCTCCAGGCTATAGCCCGATATCTGAACAAAAAAGTAGAGGAGATACCCCTTTCCACCTTCCGACCCCCTACCAAGCCTGTTCCCCTGGGGATACTGGCAGGAGGTCAGGATGGAAAGTAATAGGTAGACTACTTGTTTTAAAGAACCGTTTCCGTTTCCCAGGAAAATAAATAATAAAATACATGACTGTTATTTTAATATGGCTGATTGGAATGAAATTTTTAAATTATAAAAAAATATTGAGAAAAAGATTAAGCACAAAGAAAAAGAGAAAGAATTAAGAAGTATTTTATAGAAGAAAATTATTTAATAATTTTCTCGGGATAATCGAGAAAAGAAGGTGTGAAGCATATGAAAGAGGAGTCTGAAACTTTAAATAGGATTGTAGATTCCCTGGATATTGAAACTTTTATTGCTTGCCAAAGCGAAGAAGAAGGAAAAAGGATAGGACTGGCAATAATGGAGAAATTGGGATTCAGAGATAAAGATATAGTGTTTATTGAATTTTTAGGTTCCGGAGTTCGTATCAGAATAAGAGCTAATATATATAAACCCGGAGATGCTTACGGGTGGTTAAATTTGTATAAATAAATGAGAGTATAAGAGCATATATTAGAAATGAATAATAGTATTAATAAAAGAAAAATATTACTAATTCCACTGGACCCAGTTCATGATGTTGCTTTAAAGATTTTAAATAGAAAATTAAAAGAAAGAGGCCACTATACTGTTTTATTGCCCCCTGATTTACCCTTAGAAGAAATTATTGATCGGGCAAGTGATGTTGATGCAAATTATGTTTTGGTAAGCAGAACACTGGGTTATGGAGTAGCAGAATTATTAGGTAAATTTATTGATATGGCAGAAGCGGCTAAGATCAGAGATAAAGCCAAAGTAGTGTTAGGAGGAAAGGCAATCACTCCACAATTAGCTTCTGAATTAGGTTTTGATAAAGGATTTGGGGCAGGAACAGATTTTGAAGAGATAATAGCTTATATTGAGGATAGAGAGTTTCAAAGAGAAAAGGAAAAGTTATTCAGAAAAAAGATATCCATTCCTGCCAGTCATACTTATCAATATAAGAATAATAGAATCAGAGGCCTATTAAATGAAATAACAGATGAAATTATTCAATGGAGTCAGAGGAAAAGCAGCCCTGGAATTGAAAGAGCAAAATTAAGGGGAAAAATGATCAATGTTTATAAAGACGATGTCCTTACTGATGAGGATAAAGCGCGGAAAATTAAAGTTTTAAAAGAAAATTATCTCTCCTATTGTGATGATAAAATTAGTCGATTCTATCAACAGGGATTATTGCCTGATAAAGTTCGATTATTATCTCCAGAAGAAATAAACAAGCTTGATATTTATATACAAAAACAAAAAGAAAACACTAATTTTAAAAAAATGAGGCATAC
Source organism: Atribacterota bacterium (assembly GCA_028717805.1). Lineage (NCBI taxonomy): Bacteria > Pseudomonadati > Atribacterota > Atribacterota bacterium. The sequence continues at coordinate 31,283 of JAQUNC010000027.1, read as the reverse complement.
GCAGTCTTTACCTCTTGTATTTGTACAGTATGGAACAGGTTGTCCTATTATGGATATTGCTCATATTAAAACTAGTGAAGCCTGGGGAGCAGATGGAGTATTTCATTTTGATCCTTCATGGGGTGCGCGTACCGAAGGACTATTGGAAGGAGTACTATCTCACGAAGAGGATGGTTCCATTATTACCTGGGAAAATTTAGCAAAAATAAAATCTTCACTTCATAAAGAAACAATCTGGACAGTTAGGGCTCATCGTGGATTAAATACACCAGAAACAGCTGTCATAGCTGGCAAATTAGGTGCAGATTTAACCAAAATTCATATAGTATATGGTTCATTAAATGGTGGCACTGATCCCGCAAGATTGACTATTGATGGTCTTGAAGCAATAAAATATGCGGCAAAATATAAGATGCCTTTTGATGAGCCGACCAATGAAGAGTTAGGGGGTGTTCCAGCATATAAATCATTTGCTGGTTTATTAATTATTGCTGATTTAGCTTTGAAATTAAAGGCTCAGCCAATATTAAAACCCCTCTTTTGTTATTCACCTGATGTTATGATTACTGGTAAAATGGATGATAATTATATTGACTATAATGTGGCCAAGATTAACAGCTTACGTTCCATTATTGATGCCCCAATTTGGCCTGGGGAGCCAATTGGTTTTATGACTCATTCTGAAGACAGAATCCAATCCTCTTTAACTACTGCTTTGCATGCTGCTCTCGCTATTTCTCTCAAGGTGAATGCTATTACCATAGCTTCTGCGGATGAAGCCTATTCTAGAGGGCCAATTTCTCTCTCTTCCAGGATCGATACTTTAAGAGCTGTACAGGAAGTATTTCGTTTCTTAGGAAAAGCAGAAATGAAGCCGACCAGTAAAGCAAAAGAATATGAGAAGGAGATTACAAAAGGAATACAAGCAACTCTAGAAAAAGTTGCTAAAAGAGGCAGTTTTATTAATGCTCTTTATGAAGGATTGTTGGGTAGCCCTCAGGATGGAGCTTACCCTGGTCGTGCTGGAAGAAATACCTTAATTGAGAGATAGAGAAATAGTATATGGAGATTAATAGTAAAGTAATTGGAATACTGGGCACTGCTAAAAATACTGGAAAAACTACAACTGCGAGCTATTTATTAGAATGGTCAAATAAAGAAGGAATTAAAGTAGGTTTAACCAGTATTGGTTATGATGGAGAGGATATAGATAATATTACCGGATTACCCAAACCCCGTATTTATGTTAAACAAGGGGACCTGGTAGGAACTGCTAAACAATGCTTTTCTGTTTCTGAGGCGAAAATTGAAATAGTTGAAAAAACATCAGTTAAAACATCCCTGGGACAAGTGCTAATAGGGAAAGTATTACAAGGAGGATTAGTTATATTAGCAGGTCCAAATAAAGGTAAAGATCTTCTTTGCATCCTGCAAAAATTGAAGAAAGAAAAAAGCCAACTTATTCTGGTTGACGGGGCATTAAACCGAATGATACCATTGATTAATTGTGATGCATTAATCTTAGCAACCGGAGCCTCTCGTCAAACTGATATTGATTTACTTGTAGATGAAACAGAAAGTATAATAAGAGCATTTAATATACCACTGAGGGAGAAACAAAAGATTTCTAATCAAGAAATAATACAGCATCATAATAATATTGTCATTTTCCAGAAAAATGGATATAAAAGACAGCTGAAAAGCCATTCTTTGATTAGTCAAAAAACGCTTAGCAATTTAATTGATAGTATTGATGAAAAAGAAACAGAAGAAATATATATTCCAGGTATTTTTCAGGATAATATATTAAAAAAAATATCTGAGCAATACTCTGAATTGTTTAAAGGAAAGACAATCCTTGTTAATAATCCTACTTTTCTGTTAGTCGGTACCCGAGATATTAACCATCTTATGGATATAATTGAGGATATATTAAACAAGGGAATCAAAATCAAGACACTTTATAATTTACCAATTTTAGCAGTTACCATTAATCCCTTTTATCCAAAATATAGCAGATTTGGAAAAGACAGTTATGAAATGGCTTGGATAGATGGATACCAGTTATATCAGAAAATGAGAAATAGATTAGCTCTTCCCATAATAAATATTATGGGAGAAGAAAGCCCCGAATTGGTAATCGTTATAAAAAAATTTTTAAATATTAATAAATGAAAAATAGTAAAGAAAATCAATTCCAACACATGAAGAAGGGATTGTTATGAATAATTACTAAATAGATGGGGGGAAAAATACAAAAAATTACAAACTGGGTATTTTATTGATGATTATAGCTGCTTTCTTTTTTGCTCTTATTGCATTTATTATTAAATTATTAAAAAATATTCCTTTGATGGAGATAGTTTTATTTAGAAATATCCCATCCATGATAATTATTCCAATAATTATATTAATGAAAAAAGAAACACCAATATTGGGTAGAAATAAACCATTACTATTTTTAAGAGGATTTCTTGGAGCATTAGGTGTGACTGCAATGTTTTATACTTATACCAAAATGCCAATAACGGATTCAATTACTATTCAACGTCTAAGCCCATTTTTTATTATAATTATGTCAATTATTTTTCTTAAAGAAAAGTATAATCTTAAACAAATTCCTCTTATTTTACTGGCTTTTATTGGTGCTTTATTTGTTATTAAGCCTGGTTTTAGAACCGATATATTTCCAGCAGTTCTTGCTATAATTTCGGCAATATTAATGGGTACTGCTCATATAATAATAAGGTATCTTCGTCTGAGTGATGACTATTGGGTTATTATTAATTATTATGCTTATATTACTGGAATAATGGCAATTATTTTACTGTTGTGGCAGGGTAATTTTGTAATACCTGGTCTTTGGGATTTAATTCTCCTATTAATTTTAGGTTTTGCTGCTATTGGTTCCCAAATTGGTTTAACACTGGCCTATCGATTTGCGCCAGCAAATATGGTAGCACCATACCTTTATACCCAGATTGTCTTTGCTGCAATGTTAGAATTTGCCTGTCTTGGAGTTATGTCAGATTTGTTATCAATCATAGGTTCGATAATAATTATAGTAAGTGGCATATTATATTTTACTTGCAGTAATACAAACAATATTAAAAATTAAATAATTTAAAGTACCAATAAGATGTGTTGAATTCGAGATATTAGCATTTACACATTTTCTTCTTTTCCATTCCCATTACAATAATATGATTTGTGACTCATTATCTGCCTTGATCTAATTAGGCATTTTTTATCTGTTGACAAATTGGATAACTAAATTTTAGCTACTTTTGAGATCATTCTAGAAAGATATGAGATTCTGTAAGTATAAGTAAAGTTGTTGTGTTTATATATAGGTACTAGTATAATATTTTTAAAGCTTGCAGCGAAATAATCCTTAACTCATGTGAACCTTATTCTTTCTCATAGTGGTATTTGGATTGTATCTATATTATAGTAAAGACAACACGAATAACCAATTCAATTTAAATTAATTTAAGTCAAGGTATAAGTGCTGATAGAGAATGGTATTAAAAAAGAAAGGAGTGATAAATAAAGGAACTGAGAAAATAGAGTGGTTTTAGTATGATTTTTATTTAAAAAAGAAAGAGGGAGAGGAGAAAAAGATGTTTAAAAAAAGCATAATTACTATTTTGTTTTTAATCCTATTTTGTTCTTTTACTCTTGCTCAAGGCGATACAATTAAGATCGGAGCGAATGTTTCATTGACCGGGCCATCCTCCATGTGGGGATTATCCGAATTGAATGCTCTTAAAATGGCTGTTGAAAAGATTAATCAGGAGGGAGGAGTTTTAGGAAAGAACCTTGAGATAATCGAGTACGATAATAGAGCTAATCCTCCAGAAGCAGTCATTGTTAACCAGAGACTGATAGATAGGGATAATGTAGCTGCTATCATTGGTTTAGCTCAAAGCGGTACCTTTATTGCTGCACGAACTGTTGCAGAGGAAGGCAAGACTCCGCAAATCGGAACTACAGCTACAAATCCAATGGCAACCGTTGCAGAAGATGGTACTCCTTTTAAGTATGCCTTTAGAGTTTGTTTTATTGATCCTTTCCAGGGGAAAATTGCCGCTAATTTTGCCTATAATGAGTTAGGAGCAAAAAAAGCTTCCATCGTTTATGATGTTGGTTCAGATTATTCTTCATGGCTTGCTGATTACTTTATAGACAATTTTACCGCTTTAGGTGGCGCAATTGTCAATAAAGAAGCTTTTCGTAGTGGAGAGTTAGATTTTAGGGCTATTTTAGGTAAAATTAAAGCATCTCCTGTAGATATTCTTTATGTACCAACAATGCAGAAAGAAGCTGGTTTAATTGCAAAACAGGCTCGTGACTTAGGAATTACAGCACCATTTATGGGAGGAGATGGTGTAGGTAGTCCTGATTTGGTAACGATAGGTGGAGAAGCAACAGAAGGATTTTATTTTACTAATTTAGCAGATTTAGCAGACCCAGCCTTAAGTGAATGGTTAGAAGAATATAGGGCACTTTATGGTACAGATCCAGTTCTTCCCAACCCTGTAATGGCTGTTGATGCATTATTATTGGTAGTAGATGCAATGAAGCGAGCAGGTACTACTGATGGGGAAACATTAGCTAAAGCGATTGAAAATACCAAGAACTTAAAAGTATTAACAACAGATAATTTTACTATGGATCCTTTAACTCATAATCCTTTGGACAAACCGGCAGTAATAAATGTTGTAAAGGATGGTCAATTTGAATATGTGATGAGCTATTCTGGAGGAGAAAATTAATTCGAATGCTTCTTTAAGTAGCTGATCTTTTATTAGTAACAAAAATTAATTTATAGCTATCGGATTATAAGCACAAAAAAGAAATAAACCAATAAGTGATATATTTCCGATAGCTATAAATCTAAAATGATTAAACTATGAAAAAGATGAAATAGGAGGATAATATTTTGTTTTTGCAAACAATAGTTACTGGTATTGGGATTGGTAGCATATACGCTTTGATGGCTATGGGCTATTGTCTTGTGTTTAGCATTTTAAATTTTAGTAACTTTGCCCATGGAGCAGTAATCATGTTGGGTGCATATGTGGGCTTTCTCTTTTCTTCAGTGATAGGTTTACCATTTGTAGTATCATTAATCATTACTGCAATCATTACAGGCATATTATCAATTATTAATGAAAGATTAGCTTATAGGACCTTAAGAGAAAGAAATGCTCCCTCGCTGTATTTAATCATTACAGCTATGGGTGTATCAATTATGCTTGAAAATCTGGTCTATTCTACTATTGGTTCCAATTTTTACTCATACCCAAAGTTTTTTTCAAAAAATTATTATGAGGTATTTTCAAGCACAATTGGAGTCATCGATGTTTATTCCTTTTTCGTATCCGTAATTTGCATCATTCTATTACATCTCTATTTAAACCATTCAAAGAGTGGAATAGCAATTAGAGCAGGGGTCTCAGATCAAATAGCAGTATCATTAATGGGAGCAAATTTTAATGTTTTAATTAGGAATGTATTCTTTTTATCAGGTATTTTTGCTGGTCTTGCAGGAGTATTTATGGGTATGAGATATATGGTATATCCACAAATGGGATGGATTACCAATAAAGCTTATATTGCGGCTGTTATTGGTGGTCTTGGCAGTTTACCGGGTGCAGTTATAGGAGGTCTTATACTTGGCATTATAGAAACCGTTGTATCTGTTTATATTTCATCAGTTGTAAGAGATGTTTTTTCATTTTCATTGTTGATTCTCATACTTTTATTCAAGCCCTTAGGCCTTTTTGGAAAAAAACTTGAAGATAAGATGTAAAAAATAAATACAGATAAGAAATTGGTGGGAGGGAGATATCTGTGGAGTATTTTAAAACAATTTTTATCGTAGGTTCGATAAATGTAGTAGCTGTAATCGGTGTAACAATATTTACTGGATTTACGGGTTTATTTTCTTTTGGACATGCTGCATTTGTCGCAATAGGAGCTTATGGGGCTGGGATCTTGACTTATTTTTATCATTTCCCCTTTATTCTAGCTGTTATAATTGGAAGCATGCTTGCCGGGTTGGTAAGTTTAATAATAGGTTATCCAACCATTAGAGGAAACCTGGGAAGTGACTATTTAGCTGTTGCTCTTTTAGGTTTTGGGGAAGCAGTCAGAGTTATATTAGAAAATCTCAAAATTACACAAGGAGCTCGTGGCTTACCCGGGATTAGGATTTGTTGCAATATACCAGTCGTTATCATCACGATAATAATATGCATAATCGTTGCTAGAAATATTATTCACTCCAAATACGGTAGAAGAATGGTTGTAGTTAGAGAAGATGCTATTGCTGCTGAAATGCTCGGCGTTCCTTTATTTAAAACAAAATATTTTTCATTTTTTACAAGTGCATTATTTTGTGGGCTATCAGGAGGTCTATTTGCTCACTTCTATGGTTTCATACAACCTGTGATGTTTACATTAGAGCAGTCAACCCAAATTTTAGCCTCAGTAGTATGCGGTGGAATTGGTAGCATAACAGGGCCAATTATAGCAACATATATATTTGTTGCCATACCTGAAATCTTTAGATTTGCAAAATTGTGGCGTTTAGTTTTTTATGGTACTGTTTTAGTATTAACGATGATATTTAGACCGAGCGGCTTAATGGGATATCAAGAAATTACTTTTAATACATTTTCAACTAAATACAAACAATTAATTAAATGGATAAAAGATAATCGAAATTCAAGGAGATAGATATAAAAATGCCTTTATTGGAATTGAAAGAGGTTAAAAAGAGTTTCGGTGGCATATGTGCCTTAAATGATATTTCTTTTACGCTGAAAAAGAATGATATTCTTGGTTTAATTGGACCAAATGGAGCTGGAAAAACTACCGTATTTAATTTAATTACGGGAGGTTATACCTTTGATTCTGGTTCAATACGTTTTGATGGTAAATCTATAAGCAAAATGAGACCAGATCAAATTATTAGTCTTGGTATAGCAAGGACATTTCAAAATATACGACTTTTTAAAAATTTAACAGCCCTTGATAATGTGAAGGCTTCCTTGTATCACAAAACGAGATACAACCTTATTGATACTTTATTTAGAACAAGTAACTATAGAAAGATTGAGCAAAGAATAGATCATGATGCAAGAGAATTATTAAAAAAAATGGACTTAGGTAAATATATTGAAACCAGATCGAGTAATTTACCCTATGGATTTCAGAGAAAACTAGAGATTACCAGAGCGTTAGCTTTAGAACCGAAATTATTACTTTTAGATGAACCAGCTGCAGGAATGAATCCGAAAGAAGTGATGGATATTATTGGTTTAATTCAAAGAATTTATTCAAAATATAATTTAACCATGATTATCATTGAACACCATATGAATGTAATTACCAGTCTTAGCAAGAATATTGTTGTTTTAAATTTTGGTAAAAAAATTGCTGAGGGGATACCTCAAGAAATTCAAAAAAATCCCACTGTGATAGAAGCTTATTTGGGGCATTCAAATTTAGCCAGTAATCAAGAAAGAAGAGATTCTAAAAATGTTAACAATTAAAGATATTAACGTATTTTATGGAAATATTCATGCAATACAGGATGTATCCATTCATGTCAAAGAAAATGAAATAGTGTCAATCATCGGGAGTAATGGTGCAGGGAAGTCTACATTATTAGGAAGTATTGCTGGTATCATAAAACGAACATCCGGTGAAATTATTTTTAGAAAAACTCCATTGCCATCGCGTAGTTATGAAATTATTAAATTCGGTATAGTATTAGTTCCGGAAAGAAGAAGAATATTTCCTGGCTTAACCGTAAATGAAAATTTGATCATGGGTGCTTATTTGCGCAATGATAAGGAAGAAATTAAGAAAGATTTAGAAGGTGTTTATAGCTTATTTCCAATATTAAAACAGCGGACAAAACAATACGGAGGAACATTATCTGGAGGAGAGCAACAAATGTTAGCTATTGCTCGAGGCTTAATGACTAAACCAAGATTTCTCATGTTAGATGAACCATCTCTGGGATTAGCACCAAATCTTACCGAAGAAGTTTTTTTTAAAATAAAAGAAATTAATCAAAAAGGAGTCACAATTTTATTAGTGGAACAGAATGCTTTTAAGGCTCTTGAGATTGCTGATAATGCTTATATTCTGGAAAGCGGGCGTATAAAATCTTATGGAGCTGGAAAAGAAATGATGGAAGACCCTACCGTAAAACAAGCATACCTGGGGGTTTAATTTACCTCATAGATAAATCGGAGGAGAATATGATGGATTTCATAAAAAAATATAAAAGAATTCCATTAGCTATCCTGCCAACTCCATTAGAACTTGCTAAAAATCTTACTGAAATGCTCAAAGGACCTAATATATATATTAAAAGAGATAATTGTACTGGGCTTGCCTTTGGAGGTAACAAGGCAAGAAAGCTTGAATATATTATTGCTGATATGTTAGAAAAAAAAGCAGACACCATTGTCACCATTGGAGGACTTCAATCTAATTGGGCAAGGCAAACTGCTGCGGCTGCTAAAAAACTGGGATTGGGGGTTATTTTGGTGCTTAATGGAAATGAACCGGGAGAATATCAAGGTAACTTACTTTTAGATTCCATCTTAGGTTGTGATATAAGATTTAAACCTTATTCTGATGAGGATGAACAGAAAGAAGAAACAGGAGAGACACCAATTACGGGTGAAATAGCAGAAGAGGTAAGAAGGAATGGCAAAATTCCATATATTATACCTTTAGGTGGTTGTAATCCAATGGGGAACCTGGGCTATATCAATGCGGTCAAAGAATTAAAGCAACAAACTGAAGAAGGTGGTATTCATATCGATTATATTATTACAGCAGTCGGAACTGGTGGTACTCAGGTGGGAATAGAATTAGGATTAAGACTATATAGAATGCATACCAGATGTTTTGGGATTAGTATCAGTCGACATATAAAACCAAAATCTCAAGAAATTGCTGAGTTATGCAACAAAACTATACAAGATTTTGCACCAGGATTAGCATGCAGACAATTTTATCCTGATGAAATAGAAGTGAATGATGATTATATTGGAGAAGGTTATGCTATTCCAACAAAAGAGGGCATCCAGGCAATACATACTGTAGCTCAAGCTGAAGGGGTAATACTTGATCCTGTTTATACCGGAAAAGCAATGGCCGGATTGATTGATTTAATTAAAAAAGGTAAATTTAAGAAAAATGAAAATATAGTGTTTCTTCATACTGGTGGAGAAATTGCAAATTTTGCATATAATAAAATATTTTCATAGTGAGAATAAAAATTCTATTGATTATAATTCTAAATTATGTAGCAGGAGGAATTAAATTGTATAAATTCAAAGTAATCATAGTAGGATTTGGTCATGTAGGAAGAGGAGTTCTGGATGCTCTACAAGAGAGTCCAGATATGGAAGTAGTCGGAATAATTGAATTGCCGCATATTATTAAAACAATCAAAGAAGAGATTAAAAATATACCAATTATAGATAATGATATTACAGAATTAGGTAAAGTAGATGTGGCAATTCTATCAATTGATAGTAGAAAAGTACCTGAAATTGCTCCCATATACCTACAACAAGGTATCAATACGGTAGATGCTTTTGATATTCATGGAGAATCCCTTATGCAACTACGAGAAGACTTAGGCAAAGTGGCAAGAAAATATAGTGCCGTCTCCATTATTTCAGCAGGTTGGGATCCCGGAAGCGATTCTATTATAAGGGCTGTTTTAGAAATTAATACTCCTAAGGGTATTACCTATATAAATTATGGTCCTGGCATGAGTATGGGGCATACAGTTGCTGTTAAAGCTATTGAGGGAGTAGATGATGCCATCTCGTTAACTATTCCCAAGAATGTAGGTATGCATCAGCGGCTGGTATATGTTAAGCCGAAAAAAGGATATGATTTGGAAAGTATTTCAAATAAGATAAAGAATGATCCATATTTCATTCATGATGAAGTGTATGTTTTTAAATCAGATAATATAAGAGATCTAATCGATATGGGTCATTCAGTTAAGATAGAAAGAAAAGGAGTTTCAGGTAAAACTCATAATCAAAGAATGCAATACACCGTATCAGTCAATAATCCAGCGGTAACAGGGCAAGTAATGGTTTCAGCAGCAAGAGCAAGTCTGAAGCAAAAACCCGGCTGTTATAGTATATTGGAAATTCCACTTCTAGACTTTCTTTATGGAAAAAAAGAAGAGATATTGTCACGACTAATATAGGGAATAAAAACTAAATTTATTTTATTGTTCTTTAATTGTTATTATGCCCAGAAATCATCTGTTTATTATTTTAAGGATTAAGTAAAATATTTATGGTAAAGGTCAAGTAATAAGCTTAACCTAAGGGGAAAATGGGAATACATTTTATAAAAATGAATGGTTGTGGAAACGACTTTATAGTTATTGATAATCGTAAGAAAATAATACCTGAAAAAGATATTAGTGACTTGGCAAATAAAATATGCAAAAGAAAGGAATCCTTAGGTGCTGATGGCCTTCTATTATTGGAAAATTCTTTGCAATATGATTTTAAAATGAGATTGTTCAATTCTGATGGCACAGAAGGTGAAATGTGTGGAAATGGCGCGAGATGTATTGCCAAATATGCTTTTTTAGAAGGAATAGCAAATAAGGAAATTGTTTTTGAAACGCTTGCCGGTAAAATATGTGCAAACGTTAGAGATCAATATGTTGAGGTTACATTGCCTGATGTTAATGTTGAGAAAATAATAAGGAATAAACCCATTACCATTGATGGTAAAGATTTTATTTATACTTATCTTTTTTTAGGAGTGCCCCATTGTGTGATTTTTTTTGGAGAAGACTTATCGGATGAATATCTTTTTAGCCTGGGTAGAAAAATCAGATTTGATAAAGAACATTTTCCTGAAGGTGTAAATGTGAATTTTGTTCAGATTGAGAACGAAAGAAACTTATTTGTGAGAACATATGAAAGAGGAGTAGAAGAAATTACTTTATCGTGCGGAACTGGGTCCTTATCCAGTGCCCTTGTATACTCATTGGATAAGGATAGACAACCACCTTTTATTGTTAGAACAAAAGGTGGTTGTTTGGGAGTTTATTTTATTAGAGATAAAAATGTAATTAAAAATATTTCATTGACTGGCGAAGTAAAAATGATTGCTCAAGGAGAGTTATTGCCTCAATCTTACAATGATGATTCAGTAAATTAAAATAAACTTTGTTAATAATAAATATATTCGAGTTAGTTTATGTTGAACATTAAAATATTCCATAGGTGAAATCTATATAATATATTGCATTATTTATAATTGGGAAATACTTTATATTGGAAATATCGTTTTTTTATTCCAAAGATAATATGTTATAATAATTATGACAACAAATTTTAATATCTTTATGCAAGTTACTTATGAAGAAAGGAGGAGAAGGGCATGATTCAGGTGAAAGTTTTTGGAGTAGCTATTGATCCGGTAACTAAGGGATTTGTTGTTATTTTAAAAGACCAAGACGAAAAGAAGTGGTTACCTATATGGATTGGACCTTATGAAGCCAAAATGATTTCTATGGCCTTGGAAAAAACAAAACCTAATAGACCCTTTTCTCCCGATTTAATTAAAAACATTATTGAATCTGCTGAATTATTTATAGAGAAAATTGTTATTTCTGATATAAGAGATAATACTTACTATGCCACCATATGGCTAAGAAAGGGAGAAAAGCAGTTGTTAATTGACGCTCGGCCAAGTGATGCTATTGCAATAGCGTTAAGGTTAGAATCGCCAATATTTATTGCCGATGAAGTTATGAAAAAGGCTTCTGTTGTTCATTCTTCCAAAGAAGAAGAGAATGCTGTTCGTTTAGCCCAACTAAAAAATGAACTACAAATTGAAGTAGACAGAGAAAATTATGAGAAAGCTGCTCAGATAAGAGATGAAATTAAACGTTTGGAAAAGATAAGCAATATTCCACCATTGAAACCTAATTAATTATTGGCAAAAACTATTTTAATTAAAAATGATGTTGTTTGTAGTAAAAAATTATCAGGTGATTTGTAATCTTCCTGTTTGATAACAGGAAGATTTTTATAATAATTGGTAAATTATATTAGGATTTTGGAGGTAGGCTAAATATTATAATGAAGAAGGTTATTATAAGCCCGGCTATTTTTAACAGGTTTCCCCGATTTGTACGTGGTATTATCTTAGTCAAAGATATACAGGTTGTTGAAAAAAATAAAAGAATAAAAAAGCCATTAAATAAGATCATTGAACAGCGAAAAGTTGAAGGTAATAATTTCGTTAATCATCCTTATCTCAAAGCATGGGATGAGGCTCATATCAGATTTGGCTCAGATCCTGAGCAATATCCACCCTCCATTAAATCTTTATTGACCAGAATAATGGCAGGCGGTGGTTTACCTTTTATCAATTCTGTAGTCACTCTCTTTAATTACATTTCTATTAAGTATCTTGTTCCCTGTGGTGGAGATGATATAAAAAAAATTAGCGGTAATCTTTGCCTGGATTTTGCTACAGGAGAGGAGCTCTTTACTGGTTTAGGTAGTATGGAATTGGAGCATCCAACTAGAGGAGAAGTAATTTATTATGATGATAAAATCAAGCAGGTTATGTGTAGAAGATGGAATTGGAGAAATGCAGAATTCTCTAAAATAACCAATGATACAAAGGAGATGGTTATCAATATTGATGGAATTGATGGTATCCCATCTTCGGTGGTAATCGAGGCGCAAGATGAACTATCAGATCTGTTACAAGAACATTGTGCTGCCAGATTAACGACTGATTTATTGACTAGCCAGAATCAGCAAATAAGTCTGGCAGAATAAAATGGTTTTACTATAGTCGCCTGCTATGTTGATATGATGTTACTTTACTATTTACTACCTATTTTTTATAATATCCTTTCATCTTTGTTCTTCGTTTCAAATTATTTAGTAATATAAGAATTAAAAAGTTACCATTGCTTCATAATTATCAGGGGAGCAAATCCTCTGAAACTTTCAAAGAGGATACTTTTCCAAGAAAATCCATATTGTATTCTTTTACCATAAATTTTTAAATCATATACCTATTTCTTCTGAAAAAGTTCATGGTGACAAGAACGGGAAAACGGGAAATAGGTTATTGTTATTAATAATTAGTTCATACCCTATAATATAATGCTCTCTAAGAAACATAAACTAACGACTAAATTAATGGTACATTGAATACCAGATACTTGTACTATACGAATATCAGAGTTCTTCAGGGGAAGAATTCACTTTGAATAATCTGAAAACAATAACTTTTTAAATAAACCAGCATTCATTATTAGTACGATAATTGGATATTTGACAGTAGCAGTATAATTATGATGTGGGAAATAAAACATAGAAAGGAGAGAAACCGTGATGCAATTTGACAGATTTACCATTAAAGCTCAGGAGTCAATTGGTCAGGCGCAGCAATTAGCTTTACAGTATAACCATCAAGAAATAAAAAGTGAACACCTACTGCTATCATTAATCAGACAGAGAGACGGTATCATTCCTTCAGTCTTGGCTAAATTAGAAATGGACATAACTGATTTAGAAGCATTTTTAGAAAAAAGATTGGAACAGCTTCCCAACGTACAGGGAGGAGCAAGTGGGCAATATATTGGAAATGAGTTAAATACAGTTTTTAATAAAGCCACTCAGGAAGCCGCTAAATTGAAGGATGAGTATATCAGCACTGAACATCTTCTGCTATCATTAATTGAGTTAGAGGATAGCTCTTTTGCTAGATATTTTAGAGAAAGGGGAATAAATCGGGATAATGTTTATCGAGCACTGATGAATATAAGAGGCAATCAAAGAATAACTGATCAGAATCCAGAAGAAAAATATCAGGCTTTAGAAAAATATTCTCGAGATTTGATGCAATTAGCCAGGGAAGGCAAACTGGACCCGGTAATAGGTAGAGATGATGAAATCAGACGAGTCATGCAGATCTTATCACGCAGAACAAAGAATAATCCAGCGTTAATTGGCGAGCCGGGAGTTGGAAAAACAGCCATTGTAGAAGGACTGGCACGTAGAATAATAAGTGGTGATGTTCCTGAGGGAATTAAAGAAAAGAGGGTTATTGCTTTGGATATAAGCGCAATGATAGCAGGAGCAAAATTCAGAGGAGAGTTTGAAGATCGATTAAAGGCAGTATTGAAAGAGATAGAACAAGCTGCTGGCTCTATTATTCTATTTATTGATGAGATACACACCTTAGTTGGGGCAGGTGCTGCGGAAGGGGCAGTAGATGCTTCAAATATGTTAAAACCAGCTCTGGCCAGAGGAGAATTGCATTGTATTGGTGCCACAACTTTAAAAGAGTATAGAAAATATATTGAGAAGGATGCAGCTTTAGAGAGAAGATTTCAGATGGTGCTGGTAAAAGAGCCAACTGTTGAGGATACTATTGCCATTTTAAGAGGCTTGAAAGAACGTTATGAAATACATCATGGAGTAAAGATTATGGATTCTGCCTTGATTGCTGCTGCTACACTTTCTCATCGTTATATTACTGATCGTTTTTTACCGGATAAGGCAATTGATTTGATTGATGAAGCGGCTTCAGGGCTGCGGATGGAAATTGACAGTATGCCGGTTGAGATAGATGAGATTCAGAGAAAGATAATGCAGCTCCAGATTGAAAAGCAAGCTTTAAAAAAGGATAATGATGCTATTGCCCGAGAAAAAATAAAAAATATCGATCATACTCTAAGCAATCTGGAAGAGGCAAAAAATAATTTAATGTTAAGATGGAGTCATGAAAAAGAGATAATTCAGAAGATTAATCAAACTAAAGGTGAGATTGAAAAAGTTAGAACAGAAGCTGAACAGGCAGAAAGAAATGGCGATCTCAGTCGACTGGCGGAAATAAAATACGGGAAAATGCCAGAGTTAGAGAAGCAACTGGAAGAAAATAATAAAAAAATTGCATCCTTACAAAAGAGTTCCCGAATGTTAAAAGAGGAAATAACAGAAGAAGATATTACCCAGATTGTGGCTAAATGGACTAATATTCCTGTGGGACGTTTGATAGAAGGTGAGACTGAAAAGTTAATTCGCATGGAGCAGGAATTAAAGAAAAGAGTGGTAGGACAGGATGAAGCAGTAAGTCTGGTTGCCAATGCTATCCGACGTTCCAGGGTCGGTATTTCAGATCCCAATAGACCTATAGGTTCTTTTATATTTATGGGTCCTACCGGTGTTGGTAAGACTGAATTGGCTCGCAGTTTAGCCGTTTTTTTATTCAATGATGAAAACGCTTTAGTAAGAATAGATATGTCTGAATACATGGAAAAGCATAGTGTAGCCAGGTTAATTGGAGCTCCCCCTGGTTATGTCGGTTATGAAGAAGGTGGTCAATTAACTGAAATTGTAAGACGTAGACCCTATTCAGTAATGCTTTTTGATGAAATTGAGAAAGCTCATCATGATGTATTTAATATATTATTACAGATAATGGATGATGGAAGATTGACTGATGGTCAGGGTAGAGTGGTTAATTTTAAAAACTCAATCCTAATTATGACTTCCAATATCGGTAGTCATTATATTTATCAACTTAACACAACCAATAGAGAGGAGATGACTAGACAGATTGACCAGGAATTAAGGGATCATTTCAAACCGGAATTTTTAAACAGAGTAGATGAAATTATAACTTTTAACCGCCTGGAAAAAGAGCATATTATACAGATTGTTGATATTCAGCTGGATATTCTAAGAAAGCGCTTACAGGAGAAGGAGATTAAATTAATAGTAAGTACCAGGGTAAAAGAAATGCTGGCAGAACGAGGATTCGATGCCCAGTTTGGTGCCAGACCTTTAAAAAGAACTATACAAAGACAACTTCAGGACCCACTGGCTTTAAAAATTCTGGAAGGAAAGATTAAAGAAAAAGATAAGATTCAGGTTGAATTTGAGGAGAAGAACAAAGAAATAGTATTTCAGGTAAAGAGTTAATGTTGAGGTATCTTAAATCCTGCTCCGGCTGTGCGGGAGCTTTGTATTCTATTGTTAATGATAATAATGTTGCTAATTGTAATTGATAGAGCATATTTAATTAATTTTAAATCATTTGCTAGAGAAATAAAAAACAGTAAAAAGTTTTTTTATTTAAAACGCTTTTTACTATTTTTTATAATATTGTGAGAATATTTTACAAATTAAGCGCTATTTATATAATTTAGACGACCAATAAATATTGTTTTATAGATAGTAAATATTGATCTGGGAAATACCGGCATCTATTCTTATATCAACATGAAATTCAGCATTATTATAATTTTTTGAGATATAAACATTATCTTCCTGTTTTTGGAAATACTCATCAAAATCTTTTATACTGAGTCCGGTATCAAGATAAATCATTGTCCCAACGTTATTAGGAATGGCAATATCGATTATAGATACTCCTGAGTCTATGTTAATTTTTCCATTATACTGAGGTGCTATAATATTTATTTTAGAGGCACCACTCTCTATAGATAAATTTTCTATTTTAAATTTAGATAAATCATAATCTATAGATGTGGCACCAGTTTCAAGGAGAATATCATATACTACATCGGTATTTAATTTTAAGTCAATGTTATTTTTAGGATTTCGTGACATTTTGTCTGAGATTGGCTGGTGAGTAATCAGGACTTTTGCCACATGATCCAGGATAGAGAAATCCTCAATAGGCTTAAATTCAGGATTGCGATAGCTGACCTGGCATTGATAAACCAGAGGAGTGGGAGATTTAAGGGTAAAGGCACCAATGGCATAATTTAAATGAAGATTAGCTTTCTGAACCAGAGGAACTAATGCAATATCTTCACTCTCTTCACTCACTGCTTCAGGTGTTTCAGGTATTTTTAATTCCTCAACTTCCTCACCCTCAGCTTCAGTTTTGGTTTCTAGGATTTCTTCCTCAGGAAGTTCTTCTATAGTTACTTCTTGTTCTAACTCACTGGTTACAACAGGAACCAATTCCATCTCTCTCTGAATAGTTTCTATTTCAGGGGGAATATTCCCCTCTAAATGCAGATCTAAATCCAATCCCATATAACTGGCACCAACACCAAAAATAATTCCCAGTAATATGACCAGGGGACCTAACCAGGAGAGTCTTCTCCTGAAGATTAAACTAATACCAAGGCTTATTAATAACAGAGGCCAAAGCTTTAAAATGTTAGGCCAAACAGACCACTCCAGAATATTGAGATTATTTAATAACAGGATAGCGCCAATCAGTATAATAACTAAACCTTTTAAAAACTGTGTTAAATTCATTTTTAGAGCTCCTCTCTAAAATTTGGAGATATTCATAAACTCATATTATAAATCGCACCAATTAATCTATGGTTAATTATATGTATTAGTCTCAATTTTACTATTATTTATTGAGTAATTTTTGACCAACTATTGGCAATTAGTAAATCAATTAATCTTTGTCTGTCAGATAGGTAATCAGGATTAAGGGATAAGGCAGTTTCAGCTTCTCTTAATGCATTTTCATAATCCTGACTGCGATAATAAGTCAAACCTTTTTTATAATGAGCTTCAGCTAAAATATCTGGAGCGTTAGCCAGGTTAGTAGCTAATTGGTAATGGTTAAGTGCTTCAGGTAAATTGCCATTGTGGTAATACTGATCACCAATTTCAATCAATGCTTCGGCAAAACTGTTAAAAGTAAATTGGTGTTGACCTAACGGATAAACTTTCTGGGCAAGCTCTTTTTCAATTATAGCCCGATCATAATTATGGTCTTTAAGGTTAATTTCTCCCTGATAAAAATAAGCTAAGGCAATAGATCGTTCATCGCTTTCAAATTGAGTTGCTTTTTGATAAGCTTCTCGAGCTTGTTCCAGTTCCCCATTGCTTCGGTAATAATTTCCTAAATGAAGGTAACAATAGGCATTTGGTTGATAGGAGATAAGTTTTTCCATTATGGGTGGGCGATTCTTATAATATCCCATTTCCATAAATCTTTCATTTGCTTTAACGAGCTGGTGATTATCAAGATAGAGCTGCCCTAATTCAGCATTTAATTGAGGATGATTGGGAATAAGTTCTACTACCTTTTCGTATTGCTCAATCGCTTTATCTAATTCTCGCTGTTCCCTGTAAATCATTCCTCTAATATAATAAGCATAGGCTATATCATCCTCTGTTAACGGAGTTAATTGTGTTAAAGCTTCTTCAAAATCACCTATTTTAAAAAAGGTATAACCAAGATTAATTAAGGCTATTTTGTTAGAAGGATCTATTTGTAAAGCTTTGACGTATTCATCATGAGCTGGCGGATATAACTGCTGTGCAAAAAAGAAGTTTCCTAAGTTGATTACTGTGTAAACATCTGGTATCACTGTTTTTTCCTCAATAATTGACTGGAGAAGTTCTTCCAACCGTATATTATTGTCAGCAGAAATGGAAAAATGGAACAAAATAAGAAAAAAAAGGAGAACGCAAGCAGTTTTTAATCCCATTCTTATTTTTCTTTTCATTATAAATTCCCCCTGAATATTTTAAAATAAAACTCCTGAAATATATAATAACACTAAAAAATATTATCTATTAAGATTTAGTAAAAAATATTCTTATTATTACTATTTAATGATATTATTTTTATTCTTTTTCTTCACTAAATTCTTTTAGTTTCACGGCGAATTCTAACAGTTTCTGATCGACCAGATAATTAACAGAGTTTTTCTCAAATTTTCCGTCTTTCTGTCTGTCACCAGCTTTTCTACCGGTTAATATTTCTATTCCCTGGTCAATAGCCTTTACAGAATAAAGGTGAAATTGACCATTTTTGATGGCTTCAACTACATCTTCTCTTAACATAAGGTCCGGGATATTTAATTCTGGAATTATCACTCCCTGAGTTCCAGTTAAACCTTTTGCTTTGCATACATCATAAAATCCTTCAATTTTTTGATTTACTCCACCAATTGGTTGAATCTCTCCTTTTTGGTTTATAGAACCGGTTACCGCAATGTCTTGTCTGATGGGAATATTAGCAATGCTGGAGATAAGTGCATAAGCTTCAGTAGAAGAAGCACTATCTCCCTCAACTCCAGAATAGGATTGCTCAAAACAAATACTGGCACTTATGGTTAGAGGTTTGTCCTGAGCATATTTAGAACGAAAATAACCACTGAGAATAAGAACTCCTTTGTTGTGAGTTTTACCACTCAGGTCAGCCTCTCTTTCAATGTTAATAATCCCTGCTCTACCCATAGAAGTCTTAGCTGTTATTCTTGTTGGTTTACCAAAGGAATATTCTCCCAGGTCATACACCGAAAGCCCGTTTACTTGCCCTACCACTGCTCCTTCTGTATCAATAATTAAAGTTTCCTGTACAATCAATTCCTGTATTTTATTTTCAATGAGATTCAATCTTTCAATTTTTTCTTTAATGGCTGTATTAACATGTTTTTTCTGAATAATTTTTTGCCGGTCCCTTTTAGCCCAGTAATCTGATTCCCTTAGTAAATCTACAAGCTTATTAAAATGGGTGGATAATTTATTTTTTCTTCCAGCTAACCTGACCGCATATTCTATTACACCTTCAATACCACTTTGGTCAAAGGGAAGTAGATTCTCTCTTTCGCATAATTGCTTGATAAAACAGGAATATTGATAAATATTCTGGTTATTATTCTCAGTAACTGTATCAAAATCTGCTTTTATTTTAAAAATTTTTTCGAAATCTGGATCGCGGTAATATAGAAGTTGATAGAGGAAGGGATCACCAATCATAATTACTTTAACATTACATTCGATAGGTTCTGGTTTTAAGGCAGAGGTGCTAAACATGGGGAAAGGATCATAGGTTTCCGGTTCAATCATTCGATTCAATAAGGTTCTTTTTAGGGATGGCCAGACGCTTGGTTCAAGCAGCATATCGAGAGCGTTTAGTACTAAAAAACCTCCATTTGCTCTTAAAAGGGATCCTGCTTTTATTTTAGTAAAGTCCGTAATCCAATGCCCGGTTCGATCCATTCTTCTTTCAATAATACCGAATAGATTCTTATAGGAAGGATGAGTTTCAATAATGACAGGAGAAGTGCTCGTATCAGAATTATCAACAATTACATTCACTGAATATTCCAGAAAGGCATCTTTTGTTAATTGAGTTAATTTAAGTCCCGGAATAGCTGCCGTTTGGTCTTCTTTTTCCTGAAAACGACTTATATTTTCCAGAACATTTTTTTTAACCTCATTTAGGTAAGAATTAATGGCAATATTATTATATTTTTTCTTTATTTCCGTAGTCTCTTCTTCCACCAGTGGTGTAATTATTTTTATTTCTAATTCTGTTAATTTCTTACTTAGATCTTTCTGAAGAATATTGATCTTCTTGGAAATTAAAGTAATTTCTTGAGTAAATTCTTGGTGTTTCTTTTTAATTGTATCTAATTCTTCTTTAGGGAATTTACCTTCTTCTACTAATTTTTCTAAATTTTCTAAGTTCGTAGGTTTTTCATCTATAACTGGGAAGATATCAGGCCTGGTATAAGGACCTATTTGAATCTGAACAATGGTAAAGTTTTCTGCTTTTACTTTTTCCTCAAATTCCTTAACCAAAGTATGTTGTTTCCTTTTAAAATTCTCGGTAAGAGCATCTCTGCTTTTCTGGTATTTTTCACTTTCCAGAAGTAAAGGAATATGTTTTCTTAATGTATTTACCAGATTTTCCATATCTTTTTTAAATTGATTGCCCTGTCCGGCGGGCAAACTAATTGCTCGGGGCATATCAGGGTCTTTAAAATTATGAACATAGCATTTATCATCAAAAATAACATTTTCTCTTTTTCTATTCTGTAATAATCCTTTAATGGTTGTACTACGACCTGTTCCAGATTTTCCGGTTATAAAAAGGTTATAACCCAAATATTCCATATCCAATCCAAGTTCTAAAGCCTTTAATGCTCTTTCCTGTCCCAGAATCTTATCACAAGCTTCTAGATCGTCAGTGGAAGAAAAACCTGCTTTTCCTAAACTGCAGTACCATCGTATTTGTTCGATAGGTATTTCAGGAAAATTAACTTTCTTGACACCCATAATTACTCCTTAAAATAGCCCTATTTTTTGTCTTTATTCTTTTGTCTTCAGTTTTCTTTATTATATTTGTTAAAAATATTTTCTCTATTATAACAGTATATTTTATATTTGTTAAGAAACTATCTGAATAAGAAAAAATTTTATTTAGTTTAGTAAAAAGATTAGACCTGATAAATAAGAATAATTTTTAACTTTAATGGTGAATCATTTGCCTTTTTAAGATATAATAAAAAGTAATCAAATCAGCAGGGGGGAATATAATGTCAAAGAGTATTGCTACTATTTTTATTATATTGATAATTATTATTGCTGGTTTTGCCTATCTCAATTATAATCGTCTGAATCAAATTCAAAGTGATTTGTTACAAAAGGAAGCTTTATTAAAAGAGTCAGATAAATTGATTAAAGAACAGGAAAGTACATTAGTTCAGCTGGAAGAGAAAGTAAAGGAAGTATTAGAAAAAGAAGAGCTTCTCCCAGAAGAATATATGACAGTAGAGAAAGAAGATGAACTATTAAAACAGTTGGATAAATACCAGGAGGAATTGTTGGCACTGCAAACTAAAATGGAGGGAGTGTTACAAGAAAGCAAATCTGATACCAAAGACCTTTCTCTTTTAAGAGAAGAAAAATCTAAATTAGAAGCTTTACTGACTGAAAGGGAAGTTCAATGGCTGGAAAAAGAAGAGGAAAGCAGAAGGATTATTAATTCTTTGCAGCAGGAAATTAAGCAATATGAGGCAGAAATTGAGTTAATAGGTAATAAAGTATCTAATATAGGACAAAACTTAGAGTCGGAGAAGCTGAAAAGAAAAGAACTGGAACAAGATATGGTGAAGCATGAAGAAACCATTGGTAATTTGCGAAGACAGCTTACTGTTAAACAGGATGATGAATCTTATGCACAACAGATAAGCCAATTAGAATTGAATAAAAAACAATTAGAGGAAGAGATTGCTCAAAAAGACTCTAATCTACTTCAATTTCAACAGGAATATCAGGAATTACAAAATCAATTAACTGAATATGAACAACAAATGGAAAAACTTCAGGAAGAAATTGTTCAAGCCCTAGAACAAAAAGAAATGTTATCTGAGATAAAAGATAACCTGGCACAAATGGAAATGGAAAAGAGCAAGCTGGAAAAGATATTACAGGAGAAAGAAACCCAATGGCTTGAAGGGGAACAGATACATAAGGATACTATTGCTATTCTTCAGGAAGAAATTATGAAGTATGAGTCAAATATAAAAGAGATAGGCAAGGAAATACTTGTCCTACAGGAAGATTTAATTAAAGAAAAGTCATTACAGGAACCTATACAGAAGGAGAGAGAAGCACTGGAAAAGATACTGGTAGAAAAGCAAGAGGAGTGGAAAAAACAAAATGAGGAAAATAGAGGGTTAATTTCTTACTTAAAGGAACAATTGGAAAAGTATAAAGAAGAGATTGATTTAATCAAGCTCGATAGTGACCTTTTTAAAGAAGAAATTGCAACCCAATTAGAATTTCAGCAGCAAAACTTATCCCAGATCAGAGAGAGAGGAGAACAGATTTCACTATTAACGTCTCAGATTGAACAATATATGCACAAAATAGAGGATTATGAAAAAACTGTAGCAGAAATAAGCATAAAATTACAACAACAGGAAGATATTAGTTATCAGGAACAGCAGAATTTAATGGAAACCATTCGTTCTCTAGTTAAAGAAAGAGATAAATATCAAAATAATATTAATCAGTGTCATACCCAAGTTAGCAGATTGCAATTAGAGATTGCTGAATTGAAGTATAAAATTGGACTTTTAGAAAAAGAACAAGAACCTAAGTATTACGAAGTGAAAAGCGGAGACTGCCTCTGGACAATCGCCAGAAATAAATATAATGAGGGTGTTGCTTGGATTAAGATATTTAAGGCTAATCAGGACCAGATTGAGAATCCTGATTTAATTTATCCCTATCAGCAATTTATTCTGCCCGACTAAAAAAATTGAAGTTTACTTTTTAGTTTCTTAAGATCACTCATTATATGAGTGTGTTATTTACTTTTCACATATCTGGTCAATCTCTTTATGATATTTTTCATGGATAATAAATCTTCTTAGTTTAAGGCTTTCTGTCATCTCTCCTTTTTCCTGGGAGAATTCATCTGGCAACAAGGCGATTCCCATTACTGTTTCGAATGGTTGGAAGCCATGCTCTTTAGATACCAATCGCCTTTGTTCATTTTGAAAGAGAGAAAAAACCTCTTTCTTTTTAATTAAGTCTTGTTCATCCTTAAAGTTGAGTTGTTTTTCACGAGCGTATTCTTTAAGAGCTTCAAAATCAGGCACAATTAGAGCACCCAATCTGGGTTTATCCTGTCCTACCACAATTACCATATTAACATAAGGACTTTCTTTTAATTTGTCTTCCAGAGGCTGAGGTTCTACATTTTCTCCTCCTCTTAACACGATGGTATCTTTTATTCTGCCAATTATTTTCAGGTATTTGCCATTATAGGTCTTTTTACCCAAGTCACCAGTATTAAACCAACTATCTTTCAGTACCTCAGCGGTCTTCTTTTCATTTTTATAATAACCCTTCATGACCAAATCACCTTTAACCATAACTACACCTGGCTGACCATGAGGCACTTCGATATCAATATTTTCTTTCTCTACTATTTTTACGTATGTCTCGGGAATAGGTTCACCTACTGTGAAGATGATAGGATTATGCTGTTTTCTTCCTGCTATGACCGGAGAGGTTTCGGTAAGGCCATATCCTTCTAAGACAAGCACGCCTATCGCATCCAGAAAAATATCAATATCTTCCGGCAAAGCCCCTCCTCCGCTAATGGCAAATTTAATCTCACCACCTAGCATGTCCCGAATTTTTTTAAAAATTAGTTTATTGGTTATTTTATATAACAAAGATAAGCTTTGGACAATTTTTTTAGCGTTTTCCATTTCTTGAGAAGAGAATTGGGCACGATCAAAGAGAGGTAAAGTATTTTCCAGCATTCTTTTAGCATTTTTATATCTTTTAGCAGTATCCAATCCCTTGAAAAACAGTAATTGCTGCAATTTACCTCCATTTTTGATCTTATGCAAGATTCCTTTATAAAGACTATGCCATATGCGAGGAACAGTGCACATTACTGTCGGTTTTTCCAATAGGAGGTCTGGTAACAAGATTTGTTTAAATGGTTTGCTGTAAGCAGTGGAGGCTCCAAAACTTATAGCACAGTATTCAACCGTTCTTTCATAGATATGCCATGATGGTAGGACAGAAAGAAAACGGTCTCTTTCATGCAAATCTCCTATTGCGGGAGGCAAATTATTAACATTATGAATGATATTACGATGAGTTAACATAACACCCTTAGGATCTGAGGTAGTACCTGAGGTATAAATTATAGTTATCAAGTCATCAGGAAGAGCTTTTTGAGCCATATTAGCAAAACGCTGGTCACCTTCGTTCACTAATTTTTCCCCTATATCTTCTACTTGAGAGAAGGAAATAATAGGAGGTAAGTTCTCAATATTATCTTTCTTAACTATATGAATCTTCTTCCATAAAGTTTCTTCTAATTCCTTTACTCCGGATAATTTTAAACTGGTAAATAATTCTTTACTGTGTTCTGATAGGTATTTTTCTAAAAATAATTTTGTTTTTTCTGAGATTAACAAGCTAAGGTTATTCTCGGTAAGAATAGAAGATATTTTTTGGTGGAATGATTTGTTAATTTTTCCATTAGCCTGGAAAGGGATTGACTTAGCCCATTCCGGGATTTCATCAGGTTCTGAAAATACTTTAACTGGTTCAAAAAGAATAATTTTTTTAATAGCGGGAAGTTCTGAAAAGACTTTAAGGAATTCTGTTAATGCCTTTTCTCCTTCTAAGATAGTAGCTATAGAATCAGAGTGTTTTAACTTAAAGGCAATATCCCGGGCATAACTATTGCCGCTGGCCGGGACGTCTACTGCCCCAATGCCAATAATAGCCAGATCACTGATAATCCATTCCAGACGATTTTCTGAGATTAAACCGATATGGTCACCTTTTTTAAAACCCAATTCCAACAAACCGGTACCAAACTGTTGTACCCGTTTATAAAATTCTCCAAAATTAATTGCTTGAAAAGAATTGTCTCTTTTTACTTTAAAGGCAGGTCTATCTTTGAACTTGTTCTTGCTATTAACCAGCATCTCATTAAGGGTTTTTAGAATCATCTTTACTATCCTCCCGGGTTTTTAGAAGTTTTAGATATCTTTCTTATTTTTAGTACTAACTATTAATAGCAAGTATATATTTAAAGGGATAAAAAGTCAAATATAATTATCGTAAGTAATGTTTGAAAATATACCAAATCAATTTCTTCAAAGTAGTTAGCTGTATCGTAAGTATTGATGAATTAGATTATGAGGAGAAATATCAAAAAAATATTAGGAATTGACGCTAACTTCATTTTTTAAAACTAAGATTAACACATGCTGTATAAATTTTTACTTAAGAATATATTTGTCAAGTTGATGAAAAGAGGGTAAAATATAAAAAAATTGTATTAATATGTTAGCCATATTTTGTCTGGTAAATAAACTTAAATATTTTTGAAATTTACTTATTGTTTATAGCATGACAATATATGATTGTGATATAATCATAAATAATTGTAATGATTACCTTATAAACTCCTGAACAAATACTATAAATATTATCTTTCAAAAAGAAATATTTTTCACAATATCTTTTATTCAAACACTAAAAATTGTCTTATCAGAAGGTAGTAATGGTTAAATGATAATATAAATTTAACCATACAGATAAAATGTACTTAAGTTAATTATTTTTTACCTGATGTATAAAACAAGAGATAGAGTTACCAGCAAGGATAAGCTAAAATAGGCAAAGTGAAAAAAGAATAGAGTAAAAGTGGCTAATAAAAAGCGAATCCCAATCTCTCTTGTAAGCACTTTAATTCACATACTTGTATGCTATGCACTTTAAAAAATTGAATTAATATGATTTGATAATATAAGGTATTTGAGAAAACATTGATTTCATATTTCATAAATGAATTTTTAGAATAATAATAAATATTCTTTTAAGGAAGGATAATTAAAGGTTTTCCAGGAAATTATTTTCTGGAATACCTGGTCTGTCCTATACAGGAGGTAAGCCAGTTGCGAATTATTTCAGTTGCTAATCAAAAAGGCGGAGTTGCCAAAACCACCACTTCTATTAATTTAGGGACTTGCTTAACTGAGTTTGGGAAAAAAGTACTGCTTATTGATATGGATCCCCAGGCACATACCACCATTGGTTTGGGAATTGAACCCAACGAGTTAGAAAAAACGATGCTCAATGTTCTAGAGCCAAATCGTTCTCCCAATAAGCTTGAAATGGAAGATATTGTAATTCAAATGAAAAAATTCTCTGATGGAAATCTATACTTAGCACCCAGTAACATTGACTTTGCCAGTGCTGAGTACAAATTGATTGATCAGATTGGCAGAGAGGATTTTTTAAATATTGGCATTCAAAATTGTAAAATAAAATTTGATTATATCATTGTTGATTGCCCACCCTCGCTGGGCATATTAACTATTAATGCATTAAAAGCTTCAAATGAAGTGGTTATTCCTATACAGCCTCATTATTTTGCTCTCCGTGGTATCGAAGAATTTATGGAAACAATTAAGATTGTTCATCAAAATTTACATCATTTTTTAGAGATATATGTCCTGATCACCATTGCTGACACGAGAAGTAATATTGCCAAAGAAGTTATTGAGGAAACAAGAGATTTTTTTAAAGAAAGAGTTTTTAAAACAATTATCAGAAAAAATATTTCTCTGGTGGAGTCTTCCAGTCAGGGAATTCCTATTATATACTATGATCCAAAATCTCATGGAGCAGAAGATTATTCGGAACTTGCTCAAGAGGTGATTTCCTTTGAAAAAGAAAAAATTAGCACGCGGCTTTACTAAAATCCTGGATTATAAACAAGAATTAATCAGGGATACTTCTCATGATCTAGATAAAAAGCCAGTCATACCGAATTCCGTCAATGGAGACGGTGATTTGGTTTATCGCAATGTTAGAGAAAGGGTTCCTGTGGAAGAACAAAAGGTAGATAATTTTGTTAATATTAAGGTAATTGGCGTTGGGGGAAGTGGAAATAATGCTATTGAAGAGATGGCTAACCATCGTATTAATGGGTTAGAACTAATAGCAGTTAATACAGATTTACAGGCACTTTCCTTATCTCAAGCAAATCAGAAAGTGCAAATTGGAAAATTAACTACTAAAGGTTTAGGTGCTGGTGGTGATCCTGAAATTGGTAAGAAGGCTGCTGAAGAAGATAGAAATGCTATTGCTAAAGTTCTGGAAGATGCTGATATTGTATTTATTACTGCTGGTATGGGTGGAGGAACGGGTAGCGGTGCAGCACCTGTTATTGCTGAAATAGCTAAAAGAGAGGGAGCTCTTACTATTGGAGTCGTAACACGTCCCTTTAGCTTTGAAGGCAAAAAAAGAATTGTACAGGCGGAACAGGGGATAGAAGAACTCAAAAAACAGGTTGATGCAATTATTACTATTTCCAATGATCGTTTACTTACTATGATTAGCAAGGATACCTCAGTTAAAGAGGCTTTCGAAATTACCGATCGTGTATTAAGACAATCAGTACAGGCTATTGCAGACCTGATTACTACTCCCGGATTAATCAATCTTGACTTAGCAGATGTAAAAGCTGTAATTAAAGATGCTGGATTTGCCTTAGTGGGTATTGGAATAGGGCGTGGAAATAATAAAGCTTCAACAGCTGCGGAAGCAGCCATTTCCAGCCCCTTACTGGAAGTATCTATTAAAGGGTCCAATTCATTACTGGTAAATGTAACCGGTGGATTAGATATGAGTCTTTATGAGATCAATGAGATCGTAGATTTAGTTTCCAAAGCAGCTGGTAGAGAAGCTAATATTGTTTTTGGTGCTATAATTTCAGAAAATATGCAGGATGAAGTAAGGGTTACAGTAATAGCTACCAAGTGCGAAAAAGCTATGCCTATGCCGTTATATCAAGAAAGGACAGAAACAATTTCAGTTCGAGAGAAACTAGAGCAAGAAGAAAAAAAGAAGGAAAGAATTTTCCCTTACTCTTCTGAAAATTTAACCGAAAGCCCAGTTTCCAAAGAAAAAGACTTAAGTTTTGATAACAATAAGCCATTAACGGAAGATGACCCAGACCTTACCAAAAAGTTGCCGGATAAAGAAGATCTGGATATACCTACTTTTTTAAGAAGAAAGTACAAAAGGTTTTAATTCTCTACAAAGTGTTTTTGTTCTTGATACTTGATATTATTCCTGAGAGTAATATTATTATATAGGTAAAATTTTGTGGAAATCAGACTTGATGGAAAAAAACGAACAACAACAATTTTCATTTTCTACTTATGAAGCCTACAGAAAGATAAAAAAGAATGATCCGTTGAAGATGATCCTTGAGTCAATAGATTGGTCTTTTATTAATCCTTTAATTAAAGACCGTTACTCCAATGATAAAGAGCTTATTTATAGTCCTATTTCTCTATTTAAAGCCCAATTACTTGTCTATCTTGGAGAGGTAAAGTCAAATCGTCAGTTAGCCGAAGCCTTACGCTACAATACTAAGTATTGTGTAATTTGTGGTTTTCACCATTTTTTAAAGACACCGGCTCATTCTACCTTTTCAGCTTTTAGAAAAAGAATTGGTTCTGATTTATTTCATAAAATTATGCATCGTTTAGTAGCTCAGAGTATTCCCATGATTTCCAGGAAAATTAACTATATTCCTCCTCAATCTCTTCACATATCAGTATTTTCCAGAGATGGAAAACGAATCAAATGTAACTGTAAGGGAAAATGTAAAATAGATAAGATTGTAACTAAAAATAGTAAAGAAATTAGTAAGAAGAATTTTGTATATAATGGCTACAATATAAGGTTACATATTGACCGAAAATCATATAAACCACGAGCTGCTGAGATTAGGCTAAAATGATTAGCTACTAAGTTAAAACTATAATGTTTCAATAAACAGGAGAAAATATCATGCCAGAAATAATTTCTATGGAGAGTGCAAAAATATTAGCTAAAAATAATATTGCCAGATTGATTGATCACACCGCTTTACGTCCTGATGTTACTGGTATGCAAATTGAAAAACTATGTAAAGAAGCCCTCCAGTACCATTTTTATTCCGTCTGTATAAATGCCAGTTTTATACCTTTAGCCAGAGCTTTTTTAAGTACCTCAGAAGTTAAAATATGTACTGTGGTAGGTTTCCCTCTGGGAGCAACCCTATCTCGGGTTAAAGCTTATGAAGCAGAAGAAGCGGCCAAAGAGGGAGCTGAGGAAATAGATATGGTTATCAATGTTTCTACTTTGAAGGATAAAGATTACCAAAAGGTACAGGAAGACATTAAATTAGTGGTGAAGGCTGTGTCAGGATTGATATGCAAAGTTATTTTAGAAAATTGTTTATTAACTGATCAGGAAAAAGAAGTTGCTTGCCAGATTGCTGCTGAAGCAGGTGCCAGTTTTGTAAAAACATCCACTGGTTTTGAGCAGGGTGGCGCTACTGTGGAAGATATAAAACTGATGAGAAATGTTGTGGGGAACCATATGGGTATCAAAGCCGCAGGAGGTATTAGAGATTATAAAGCTGCCTTACAGATGGTAGAAGCAGGTGCTACTCGTATTGGAGCAAGCAAGGGTGTAGAAATAGTGGAAGGAAGCCACTTATAATTGCTTATTAATCAGGATAACAGAGGTTAAGAAATGAGATTATTATTATGGAATGTTAATGGTTTAAGAGCAGCATATAAAAAGAATTTTTTAGCATGGTTTGATCAACAACAGGCAGATATATATTGTATTCAGGAGACTAAATCCCAACTAGAACAAATACCGGAAGAGCTTGTTAAAAAATTGGACTACTATAGCTATTTTGCTCAGGCAGAGAAAAAAGGTTATAGCGGAGTTGCTCTCTGGACTAAGCTAAAACCGGTAAAAATTTCTGATAAATTAGGAATACCTAGGTTTGACACTGAGGGACGGTTTATTCAGGCAACTTTTACTAAATTTATATTGTTTAATATCTATTTTCCTAATGGTAAAGCCTCTCAGGAAAGATTACAATACAAAATAGATTTTTATGAAACAATCTTAAAGAAAGCAGTTGATTTACTAAAAGAGGGGCAAAGAGTTGTCATTTGTGGTGATGTTAATACAGCTCATAAGGAAATTGATTTAGCCAGACCGAAGGAAAATGAAAAGGTTTCTGGATTTCTTCCTATAGAGCGAGAATGGATTGACCATTTACTTCAGGCTGGATTTGTAGATACATTTCGTCATTTTCATTCTAAACCGGGACAATACAGCTGGTGGGATTATAAGACCAGAGCCAGAGAACGTAATATCGGATGGAGAATTGATTATTTCTTTATCAGCAATAATTTAAAGGGTAATTTAAAATCAGCATTTATTCAACCAGATGTTAAGGGTTCTGACCACTGTCCTATTGGAATTGACCTGGATTTTGAGGTAAACAAAGAAAAGGATGTTTAAATTTCTTCATTTTGCCGATATTCATCTTGGTGTAGAGAATTACGGGCGCATTGATAGTCATACTGGATTACATTCCCGCTTAGTTGATTTTATCAGAACGTTAACCGTTGCTATTGATATTGCTCTGGAAGAAAAACTTGATTTTGCTCTCTTTTGTGGTGATGCTTATAAAAATAATAATCCCAACCCTACTCACCAGCGGGAATTTGCCAGACAAATTTTTCGATTAAGCCAGGCTGGCATACCAACTGTTTTGATTAACGGTAATCATGATAATCCTTTAACTTTCGGTAGGGCAAGTTCTTTAGATATTTTTCATACCTTACATATTGCAAATATTAATGTGGTTACAGAACCAACCCTTCTTAGTTTACAAACCGGAAAAGGTAATATTCAGGTCATAGGAATACCCTGGCCAACTAGAAATCAGTATCTTCAGAAAGAGGAATACAGGGATAGTGGTTTAAATTTAATTAATAAAAGGATACAGAAATGCCTCTGAAAAAAGATAAATGAGCTGATAAATCAACTGGACAATCAATTCCCCAAAATATTAGC
>JAQUNC010000026.1 GCA_028717805.1 Atribacterota bacterium | reverse complement strand
ACTGTTATTAATCAATTCTTTTAATTCATCTGCCTTCCGAGTTGTGGTGAATATTATTTTTTTGAATTTTATACCTGCATTATTAATAGATTTTACAACTCTTTCGGCAAATTTACTTGTTAAACAAACTAAACCAATATTCATATCTGAGGAAGTACTGCGGGCAATTTTAACCATGGTTTCAATTTGTGGATCTAATGCTATGGCAATAATTTTCTTGTTCTCGTGCTTTAAATAATCTTGCACTTCCTGGAGATGAAAAAAAGTTGTTACTACCAAATCAACTGACTTCATTTTTTCCAGGAAATAATCTTTTTGATTATACATTTCATCTATTAAAATAGGAGTAATATGAATACCTGTACCTAATTCCAATCTTTGGGAGAAGTAAAGTAATTGTTCTTGGTTACATTCAATAAAAGCTATATGTACATTACTAAAAAGATTTCTCTTTTCTTTGAATCGATGACTGACTAAACGCATAAAATCTTCAAATTGAATATTTAACTCTAAAGCCTTATGAATAGCCAAATCAACATTCTTGATTACCGGTGATTTATTTATATTATTATATGAATAAATTCCTTGCTCTGGTTCAGTAATGACAAAAGTACCCTTACCGGGAATGGAAGAAATAATTTTCTCTTGAATAAGCTCTTTATATGCCATGCTAACAGTATTACGGCTAACTTTAAGTTTAAGGGAAAGGTATCTTTCGGTAGGTAATTGGGAATCTTTTTTCATTTGACCATTCTGGATAAGCTCTTTGAGCTGTTCTTTAATTTGAAGATATAATGGTATTCTGCTGTTTCTGTTGATTTCGATTTCCATTGTATTAAAAACCTTGTAAATTGGACTAATTGACTAATGGATTAACCATTAATAGAATACCATATCTCTTTTATTTGTCAATTTAAAATTTTTATAAAATTACAAATTCTTTGGTTTAATCATAATTTGTAATGTTAACACTAATATAATGATACCAACTCCTAATATATTAAGATATAACTGTGCTGGTATTACCAAAAATGACCCTACAAAAAGAAGTATTCTTTCTAATTGGGAAGTCTTTCTTAAAAAGTATCCCTGTGTTGCACCTGCAAAACCAAGTGACATAGTTAAAGCCATGACAATACCATAGACTAACCGGGCTAAATTCAAATCTGGCATAAAATTCCAGGCAATTATCTCAGGGTGATAGATAAACATAAAAGGTAATATATATCCAGGTATTGCTAATTTCATCGCTTCTACTCCAACCTTCAAAGAAGGTGCCCTGGCAATAGCTGCACCTGCAAAGACTGCCAGCATAACTGGTGGCGTAATATCGGCCAGAATTCCATAGTAAAAAACAAATAAATGAGGAAGAATCAATGGAGAATTAGCTACCATGAGTCTTATTAATGCTGGAGCAATTAAGGTAGCCATAATAACATAATTAGCAGTGGTAGGTACTCCCATTCCTAAAACCAGTGATGATATTGAAGCTAAAAATAGGGCAATGGGTAAAATACCTCTTGATAAATTAAAAACGATACCGGTAAATTTCAAGCCTAATCCAGACATAGTAGTAATTCCTACAATAATTCCAGCAGCTGCACAAGCAACCGCTACTGTAGTTGCTGCCATTCCCGCATCAACCAATGCTTCCACTAATTTCTTGGGAGTTAACCTTGTCCTGGCATTGAACATACTGATAACTATTAAAATAGCTATACTGGATACCACAGATTTTTGTGGTGAATAACCATTTATTAATAGATAAATTAGGGCAAAGATGGGAGCTAATAAAATCCATCCTATTTTTAAAGTTTTCACTAAATTAGGCAATTGTTCCCTTTTAAGACCAACCAGTCCAATTCTGGCTGCCCTGAAATCAACTGCCATAAAAAGAGCCAGGTAGTAGAAAAAGGCAGGCAATATGGCCGCTTTAGCTACTTCGATATAAGGGACTCCTAAAAATTCAGCCATAATGAAGGCAGCTGCACCCATGATGGGAGGCATAATCTGTCCACCTGTTGAAGCAACCGGTTCAACCGCTCCAGCAAAGATAGAACTATAACCTACACTTTTCATTAAAGGAATGGTAAAACTTCCAGTAGTAACCGTGTTAGCAGTAGAACTACCAGAAATAGTTCCCATCATACCACTGGATACCACGGCAGCTTTAGCAGGTCCTCCCCTGGTATAACCGGTTACCGCTGTGGCAAAATCAATAAAAAATTGGCCAGCACCGGTTTTATTTAAAATGGAGCCAAAAAGGATAAAAAGATAGACAAAGTTAGCCGATACACCTAAAGGTGTTCCAAATATTCCAGCATCCGTTAGATACAGGTAATAAGCTACCCTCCTGAGAGAAAACGTACCATGTGCAAATCTACCAGGCATATAGGGTCCCAATGCCAGAGCATAAAGTAGAAAAAAAATGGCTACAAACATTAATGGTTTCCCCACTGCCCTTCTGGTTGCTTCTAAAGTAATTAGAATAAGAACTACTCCCAGAATAACGTCAACTCGATTAGGATTGCCAGCTCTCCATACTAATTCATGAATATTGGTTAAAATATAAAAACAGAGAATTATAGCCAAACCGATAAAAATAAAATCGTACCACTGAATTATATCCCTTCTAATCTTTTCTGTCCGAGCAAATAAAGAAAAGCTAATAATTAGAATTAACATAAAATGTATAGACCGTTGAATTAAACTAAAATAAGCACCAAACCATCCTGTATACATATGAAAGAGAAATAAACCCACAGAAGCTATTAAAATAGGTATAAACCAATATCCCTCCAGGGTTCTTTTTGCCTTAAATTCAAATTCTTCCAGCTCTTTGGTAATTTTATCGTTTTCACTGAGTGGTTGTTTGGATAATGAATTTTCCTTTTCCTGTTGTTTATCTGCTCCACTTTTATTCACTATTTCCCTGACCTCCTTTTACTTCAACTAACAAATCAATGGCTTCTCCGCTTTTTGCTAAACTATTAAGCCAGTATTGCTTATTATTTACTTTTAATATCTGTTCTACAGTATAGGCAACTCTTAACGGTAATATTTTCATCTCTTTATTTAATCTAACAACTACCATACCATCTTCAAAAAAGATATCTTTTGATTGATGATATTCCTGACCTACTCCATACCAGGGATACCTTTCCTCTAGAAGATAAAAATAGCCCTTTTCTCCTACCTGAAATACGTCAATAATTGGATTCAAATCTCGGGAATTGGTAAATACAAGGTAAAAAATTTCATCATAACATACTTCTATTGATAACAAAGATACCTGATTATCCCTTTTGATAATCTTTAGAAAATAATGTACCCCCTGAGGGCTGGCATGTATTATTATGCTTACCCATAAAAAGCATAAAAGAAATAAAAAAAGAAGAGTCAGGAAAATCACTTTTTCCCTGACTCTTTTATCATGCTTATTTACGTACAAATTCTCCCAAACCTATCTCTTCAAAGTATCTGGCAGCACCGGGATGGAGAGGAATAGACGTTTTTACACCATTTTCCGCTACAAACTGATGAGCTGCAGGGTGCACATCATGCAAGTCTTCAGCATTTTCAAACAATGCTTTTGTCAATTGATATGCAATTTCATCATCAATGTTCGCATTAACAACTACATCATTACCTACCTGGATTGAAGGAACTTCCATATCCTGTCCTTTATAAACTCCAGGAGGAAAGGCTCCTCTCATATAATAACCGTATTCAGCCGATAATTTCTCTATAATATCATCATCTATAGGCACAAAATAGACATCCCGAACTGCAGTTATTTCTTGAACTGATGCCCCAGGATAGGCAAAATTATAGAAAAGGGCATCAATATTCATGTCCTTCATGGCTTGAGCTGCTTCTGGTTGGGAATAATAACTTACTTGCATGTCATCATAAGACAAACCGGCAGCTTCTATAATTAATCTGGCCATTGTTTCACATCCACTTCCAGGAGCATCCACAGAAACTTTCTTGCCTTTTAAATCACTAACCGATTTAATTTCTGGATCAATGCTAATGAAATGCTGAAGAGCTGGATACATAGAAAACAATGCTAATATAGGTTGTTTGTCATTCTCGAATTGCACCTGTCCATGATAAGCCTTAAAAGCTACATCGCTCATCGCCATACCAAGTTGAACTTCATTGCTTCCAGTTAGCCGGCAATTCTCAACCGAAGCCGCGGTAGACTCTGCTGTAACATCAACATCAAGTAATCTGGTCCAGAAATCCGCCATTGCTCCTCCCAAAAGATAGTAAACTCCTCCTGGACTACCGGTACCAAAGGTTAAAAACTCAGTTGCTGAACCAATTCCATTAAATACTAGTAATAAAAGAAATATTGTTAATAAAAAACATCCCAGTTTTCTCATCTTCTCCTCCTTCTTTTTTTAATTAAATTAATAAGAAAAATGTTGTTCTTTTTTTCTCTTAATATCTGACCACCCCCTCTTTTTCTAACCTAAAGAAATTCAGTGCTCGTACTTAGAAGTATTTTAATATTTCAGAACAATTATTAGTAATAATACCAAATAGAACTGTATTCCTTAATATCTTCTCCCCTGTCCTGTAATTCCTGTAAATATTCATAGATAGAGATATCCCGGTATAGATAGGGTTCCACTGGCGCAATCCCTTTTTCCCACGGGTGCCAGAGATAGACTCTCTGTCCTTCAGGAGTTAAAGCTATTAATTCTCGATCCTGCCAGGCTCTAATATGATTTTTCCCCAGACGAGGTACATTAAATACCGGCTCATCAGTACGGAAAATTCCAGGTAAGAGGCGAGCTTCTTCCTTGCGCTCCTGCCAGAGACGTGCTACGGGAATTAGATAATCCTTATGTTCAATCTTACCCTTAGGATAGAAAGTGTAGTACGGATCAACCCCTGCCTTCTTCATGGCAATACGGGTAGAGGCATTCTGGAAACGGCGACTGTTCTCCAGAGTATAAACCAATTGATTATAGATATAAATACCCTTATTCCTTATCTTTCTTACCGCTTCCGATAAATCAGGAGTTATCTCCGCAGCACTTTCAATGTGAGTTACCATAGCAACATTACGTTTGCCTGGTTCTACATATTTCGATAGTAATTCAGCTAACTTATGTGTGACACGATAGGGTAAGGTGACAAAGATACGACTTCCCCAGCGAATATTAACCACATGTTTGAAGGAACACAATCTATCCATTATGTACTTAATAAGTTCATCATCTAAAGCTAAAGGATCTCCTCCGGTAATCAGTACGTCACGCATGGATGGATGATCCGAAAACCAGGAAATGGCCTGGTCAATCTTTTCTTTGGTGGGCATTCCTTCTGGCAACATGGGTCCGGTAATTTCCCAGTTACGCTGACAATAAACACAGATCTGGGGACAGGTATCATAAGGTTTTAGTATGGAGATCATGGGATAGCGTCTGGTAATAAGTTCTTCCGGAGAGGTATCATGCTCTCCCATGAAGTCAAAATAATAATTCCTTTCCTGACGATGTTCTCCCATCAATTGCACATAATGCATGGGTGGAATTACCTGGGAACGTACTTGATAATCATGTTTCCGATCGGCACGGGAGAAGTCAAAGAGTGACAGATAATAGGGAGTGATACCAAAGGGAATACCTTGACCTAAGGCAAGCTCTATAGCCTTGATGTCCTCCTGGGTCATAGGAACCAGCTGTTTTAATTGTTCCAATCCCTCTTTATCTTTAAAGATATGCTTAATCTGCCATTGATAGTCATACCAGTCCTCTTCGCTTGCCGAGAAGAAATCTCTAATTTTATGGACATTCTGCTGTCGTTCTCTGATTAATTTATTGTCTAAACCGGAGGGATAACGGTTAATATATTCATCTACTTTATTATAGAGTTGGTCTAGGTAATTTGATCGTGCTTTACCGGCTTCCCTTCCTTTAAGCTTCTGAAAGTCAATCATTTTAATACCTTCTTTTTCTAGAACAGGACCTAACCAACCGCGAGCTATATTTGATTTTCCAGACATAGCTAAAAAGAGGTGGCGGCATTCTTCTAAAAAAGACTCTGATGGTTCTCGATGCCCTTCAAGCTCATTTTGCACTTGCTCCCATAGATACTGCAGAGTACTGAATCCTGCTATCTTTTCATTGCGTTTTGATATTAGATTGGTAAATACCTTAATTGCTTCTAAGGTAATTCCAAAATCTAATTTATGAAGTGGCCTTAATCCCTCACGATAAGTCCATTCTAAGTCCTTACAGAAATTAAAAAGTTTTTTCCTGGCTTCCTCCAGATCCTGGCTGGCAGTTAAAATATCATATATCTCGGGTAGAATATACCATAATTTTTCCTTCAGCTTTTCTTTAGTCTTCATAATAATACTCCTTTCTTAGGCCAAAATGGGCAAATAACATAATGTGGCTTAATCTCTATTATAAAAACAATTTTATTTATAAATCTTCACTGGCAAAATATTGTTTTTTATTATTAAATGGAACTACCATTTAAAACTAATAAAAAATGTTATATTCATCCCATATTTCTTCCAGTTTAGATAATTTTTCGAAGGTTTGCTTTCCTTTTTTTATACTTACTGCTGTAACAATAGCATTTATAACACTTAAAGGAGCAGTAAAGGAGTTAACAAAAGAATTGAGATTGCTTCTTGCTATTAGCGCAATATCTGACTTCTGGGCAATAGGTGAAATAATATTATCGGTTATAGCAGCTGTTTTAGCACCTTTTTTAATAGCTAGATCCAGTATTTCCACCGTTCTTCTGGTGTAACGAGGAAAACTGATAGCAATCAACAGATCCTTATTATTTATATCGGCAATCCGCTCAAATAAATCTTCCATACCAAAGGAGGTAATACTCCTGACATTGCTTAGGAAAAGACTTAAAGCTTGATAAAAAAACAAAGATACTGAAGTAGCGGTTCTCAATCCAACAATATAAATTACATCTGCATTTAAAATATAAGATATTATTTTTTCAAAAGAATGGGCCGAAATCTCATTCATAGTCTTTTCTAAATTATCTATATCAGACTGCAAAATCTGATATAATACGTTCTTGCCCTTATACACTTTATTGATAGAACTCTTCAACTGGTTAACTGTTGTTAACTGTCTTTTAACCATATTTTGAAGAGATTCTTGCAGTTCCGGAAATCCATTATACCCCAATAAACTGGCAAAACGGACAATGGTTGATTCACTAACACCTACTTCTTTGCCCATCTTGGCAGCAGTTAAAAAGGCAGCTTTATCATAGTTTTCTAGTAAGTAATAAGCAGTCTTCCTCTGGCTTTCACTCATCTGGGAAAGCACCTTTTCAATCTTGTCTTGCAAAGAGGATGGTTTAGCCATAATTTGAATTAAATCTTCCTAAATAATATGCAATTATTGTTGCATTTTATAAAAATGATGCAATTTATCCATCATCATTATAAATATTATAACATATGCCAGAAAAAAAACAAATAATTTTGAAATTTTTTGAGGATTGATTACAGAATAATATTATTTACACCAGTATACTAGAAGATTTTTGACCTTACTTTTATTAGCATACTATTCTCTTCTATCTGAGTGTTTTAATTAATGTCACGAGGCTATTCGGCTTACCGGTAAAAGTTATAAGCTGCTGTATATTTAACCTTAAGTATAACTGCATACTTATAGTCTTTGTAATACTATTTCTAAAACTCTGTCTTTTTCTCCTTTTATCAAACCAGTAAGGCTTTTTATTTCTTCAGTGAGTTCCTTTTTTAGATTTTCATCTTTAATCAAATTCATATTTACTTTTACATTAATTACAGCACCATTAAAGGCAGCTTCTGCCAGTAACACTCCCACCCCTACATCACTTATTGCATTCTTATTTCCCTTTCTGGCCATCTCCTGGCACATATCTATTAATTCTTTACTTTTTCGGGCTACTGCTAATGGTACTTTAGCTGCTTCTATTAAAGCAATTTGCATCTTCTGGTTTCTGTCTTTCTTTTCTTCCTCATTGGTCTTAGGTAATTTCATAACTGCCATAAGTTGATTAAATGCCTCTATATCTTTTTCCATAAGTTCTTCCAGAGTTGCTCTTAATCTTTCACTTTTTTTAAGTAATTCTTTAATTTCTTCCTCCACGTCCTGATATTTTTCTTTCCCCACTGTTAGATTACTGACCATGGAAAGTAAAGCAGCTCCCATAGCGCCAGTCAATGCTGCCACACTTCCTCCTCCTGGTGTAGCAGATCTTGAAGCAAGTAAATCCATAAAATTCTTTATTTTCATATCTTTTAGCATAACATATCCTCCCTTTATAAGTAGTAAAACACCTGCCGAATGGCGGCTGTTATTGACCTTACTCTAAAAAAACTAACCTTTTAATAACCACCGGTTGCCATTTTCTTTCTTTTGGTTCTTCCATCTTCTAATCGACACTTTATTGATAGTATTGTCATTTCTCTAGACTTCAGGTAATAATTTTATTTTATAAATCTTAATCTTTATAGCTTGATTCTTTAACTAATTACTAACATAAGTGAAGAGTGTGTTTTTCATATTTAAAATATTAACCAATACCTCTTTTCTGGGAAAATCGCAGATAAGCATCTATGAATATTTGAATTTCTCCATCCATAATTTGATGGATATTGCTGCTTTCTACTTTAGTTCGGTGGTCCTTGACCATTTGATAGGGTTGGAAAACATAGGAACGAATTTGATTTCCCCAGGCAATATCTTTTTTATCCCCACTTATCCTTTCTAGATCTTCTTCCTTTTTTCTCTGATAATACTCAAATAATCTGGCTTTTAAGATCTTCATAGCAGTTAGCCGATTACTATACTGGGAACGCTCATTCTGGCATTGTACTACAATTTTGGTAGGTAAATGCGTTATACGCACAGCTGAATCAGTAGTATTTACATGTTGTCCTCCAGCACCAGTAGACCGATATGTATCTATTCTCAAATCTGATTCTGCAATATCAATCTTTACATCCTCCTCAACTTCCGGTATTACCTCAACTGAAGCGAAGGAAGTATGTCTTCTCTTGTTAGCATCAAAAGGTGAGATACGAACTAAACGATGAATGCCCTTCTCTGATTTCAATAAACCAAAGGCATTTCTACCACTAACTGTAAAAGTAACACTTTTAATTCCCGCTTCATCCCCAGGCATTAAATCAATTATTTCGGATTTAAAATTATTTTTTTCTGCCCACCTAAGATACATTCTGAGAAGCATCTCTGCCCAGTCCTGTGATTCAGTGCCACCAGCACCAGAATGAATTGATAAAATTGCATTATTCTTATCATATTCTCCAGAGAAGAGAAGGCTTCTCTCCTGATGACTAACATCCTTCTCCAAATCCTGAATTTTAAATAAAATCTCCTGCCATATCTCGCCATTATTTTCCTGACTATTTAAATCATAGAGAATATCCAATTCTTCCAATTGTTCATTTATTTTTTGATATTCCTCTATTACATTTTTTAGGTCTTTAAGCTCTTTGCTTATTAAATTTGCTCTTGCTTGATCCTGCCAGAATGAATTTAAATTCATTTGTTCTGTAATTTCTTTTACTTGTTTTTCTTTTTTCTGGACTTCAAAGGTGATCTCCTAATTCTTTTATTTTATTTTTCAACATATTTATTCTTGATTTTAACTCAATGCTATCAATATCTATCATTAGTCAATCACTCCCATTAAATTTAATTTCCTCATCAAACTAATTTTCATTTCTCTAAAAATATTATCTTTAGATTTCTTATTTGCCACAACAATATTTATATTTCAATCCGCTTCCACAAGGACAGGGTTCATTTCTACCAATCTTCTTTTTTGGAGATACAATCTTAGTCTTTGCTTTTCTTTGTTCACTCTTCACCTCTTTGCCAGAAAATTGAGCTGGCATCTCTCCTTCCTGTTTTGCTTCTACTGCCTGGGATTTTTGTTGTATCTTCACCCGATAAATAAACTTTATACAATCTTCTTTGATATTTTCAATCATATTTTGAAACATATTATGGGCTTCAAAGTGATATTCAGTTAACGGATCTTTTTGCCCATACGCTCTTAAACCAATGCCCTGCTTCAAATCATCTAATCTCTTTAGGTGGTCCTTCCATTCTCGGTCAACAATTCTAAGCAGAATCATCTTTTCAATCTGTCTCATTAATGGGGAACTAAGTTCCCTTTCTTTATTCTGGTAACCTTCTCTGGCTTTTCCTAATAAATTATCCTGTAGATGTTGAATCGTTAAGGTAGTAACATCTTTTGGAAAATCTATTGCTATTCCAAACGTTTCATAAAAATGCTCTTTTAATGCCACTAAATTCCATTCTTCCGGATAGACATCTTTGCTGGTATACCGCTGTAACATATTGCCTACAGTATCGTCAACCATACCTGAAATAATATCCTTAATATTATTGCTTAACAAAACCGTCTTTCTCTGTTCATAGATAATCCTTCTCTGGAACTCCATTTCATTATCGAATTCTAGTAATTGTTTTCTAATTTCAAAGTGCCTTGCTTCAACTCTTTTTTGAGCTCCTTCTATAGAACGAGTAATAAAAGGATGTTCAATAGGAGTTCCATCTTCTACTCCCAATTTTTCCATAAAACCAGCAATGCGTTCTGATCCAAATAAACGTAAAAGATCATCTTCCAGGGATAAAAAGAATCGTGAGGAACCTGGATCTCCTTGTCTACCAGCTCTCCCTCTTAATTGATTATCTATTCTTCTACTCTCATGCCGCTCAGTGCCAATGACATGTAATCCTCCCATATCTGCTACACCAGAACCTAAAACAATGTCAGTACCTCTTCCAGCCATATTAGTAGAAATGGTTACTTTCCCTCTTTGACCTGCTTCAGCAACTATTTCTGCTTCTTTTTCATGATTTTTGGCATTTAAGACATTATGCTCAATATTTTCCTTGTGCAACATTTTACTCAATCTTTCTGATTTCTCAATCGATACTGTGCCTACCAATACCGGTCTTCCCTGCTGATTTAATTCTTTTATTTCTCTAACTACTGCTTCAAACTTTTCCCTCTCAGTTTTATAAATAACATCGGGATAGCTATATCTTATTAATCTTCTATTGGGAGGAATTACTACTACTGTTAAGTTATATATTTCAATAAATTCATCTTCTTCTGTTTTTGCTGTACCAGTCATTCCTGCCAGCTTTTGATATAATCGGAAGAAATTTTGAAATGTTATGGTTGCCAAAGTCTGACTTTCACGGGCAATTGCCACATTTTCTTTTGCTTCAATTGCCTGATGTAAGCCATCGCTATACCGCCTACCAAACATAAGACGTCCGGTGAATTCATCTACAATAATTACTTCCCCATTTTTTACTACATAATCTACATCTCTTTTAAATAACTTATGGGCTCTAAGAGCCTGAATAATGTGGTGTTGTAAATGAACGTTATTTTGAGCATATAAGTTGTCTACCCCCAGCAATCTCTCCATCAGGGCTACTCCCTCTTCAGTCAAATAGGCTGTCTTTTCCTTTTCATTAATCTTATAATCATGCTCTTCCTTTAACTGGTAGATTAGTTTATCTATTTGAAAGTATTTATTGGTAGATTCCTCAGCTGGTCCGGATATTATTAGTGGCGTCCTGGCTTCATCAATCAAAATGCTATCGACCTCGTCAATTATGGCAAATTCATGTTCGTGTTGTACAATTTCCTCAGGGCTAATACTCATATTATCCCTTAAATAATCAAACCCAAATTCATTGTTAGTCCCATAGACTACATCTGATTGATAAGCGTCCTTCCTTTGCTCGGTATTCATATCATGTTGAATTAGACCTACTTTCAATCCCAGAAATTCATAAACAGGACCCATCCAGAAACGATCTCTTTTAGCCAGATAATCATTAACCGTTACAATATGAATACTCTTTCCGCTAAGAGCATTTAAATAAGCGGGTAAGGTGGCCACCAGGGTTTTTCCTTCACCGGTTGCCATCTCGGCAATCTTTCCTTGATGCAATACCATACCCCCAATTAACTGAACATCAAAATGGCGCATACTAATAGTTCTGGAAGCAGCTTCCCTTACAACGGCAAAGGCTTCTGGAAGTATTTCCTCCAAGGAAATGCCATCAGCAATCTTTTTCTTGAGGTATTCAGTTTTTCCCTTTAACTCAGCATCTCTGAGGTCCTTTATTTCTGAATCCAGTTGATTAATTCTTTCCACTATTGTTTTCAATTTATTTAATTCTCTGGTATTAGGGTCACCGAATAATCTACTGGCAATATTAATCATTGTATGCTATTCCTTCCTATTTTATTCTATACCCTCATCTTCCTGTGGTAATTTATCTTCTCTCATCATTGTTTTCTGAATAAGTACAAATAGACCGACAAAAATCATTATATCACCAACACTTATAATAGAATTATCAGGAAAAGGTTTTGGAATTGATATAACATCCCCCAAAAAAGCAAATAGGGTGTTATTATTCATCAATGAATGAACTACTCTGGTTTCTGCCTCTAAAAAACTGGTAGAATTAATGCTTTCTATCACTCCCTCCTTTACTAATACCGGCATCCTGCCCCCATTTACTACAATAACAAATGCATTGAGCAGTAAACCCAGAATAATATATCTAAAACTAGGT
Source organism: Atribacterota bacterium (assembly GCA_028717805.1). Lineage (NCBI taxonomy): Bacteria > Pseudomonadati > Atribacterota > Atribacterota bacterium. The sequence goes on along the minus strand of JAQUNC010000026.1, from coordinate 21,091 downwards.
AATTTTATATTACGTATGGACACAAATACCAATAGAACATAAGAAAAAATTATTAAATAAGGACTATAACTTAAAATACCAGTAAATCCCATTAGTCCAAGAGCCCAAACTCCTAATCTTAACAAAAGAGCAATAGCAAATAGTAAGACTCCCTCCACCGAGATATTAGCTAATCTTTCTAACTCACCACCACGCAATAAACCAATGATAATACTAATAACAATTATTATTATATATAACATTAGTCTGCCCTCTTTTCCTTCAACAAAGAAATAAATAACTTTACCATGATAGGATCAAACTGTTTACCGGCTTCCCTTTCTAATTCATTTAAAATATCATTTTCTGATAATTTTTTACGATAAGGACGATCGGAATTCATAGCATCATAGGCATCGACTACAGCCAGTAATCGGGCTGCTTTAGGAATTTCTTCTCCTTTCAGCCCGTGTGGATAACCTTTGCCATCATAACGTTCATGATGATATAACACAGCCTTAGAACTTTTTTTCAAAAATTCAATGGATTCAACTATACTCGCTCCTATTACAGGATGTTCTTTTATTTTTTCATATTCTTCTTCAGTTAGTTTATCCTTCTTCCCCAGTATACGGTCCTCTATCCCAATTTTACCAATATCGTGCAAGATAGCTGCATATTCAAGGTATTCTATTTCCGGTTCTACAAAGTCTAATTTCTTAGCTAATTGCACAGCCGTAAGAGATACTCTTTCTGAATGTCCATGAGTATAAGGATCTTTAGCATCAATGGTGGCTGCCAGGGTACGAATAGTATCTAAATACATTTTACGCATTCTGGTATATAATTCAAATGATTGACGAGCTAAAAAGAGGGGAAAGAAGAATAAAAGAATACCTAAAATTCCAATTTGTACATAGATAATTGCCATGATAAAGCCCATAGGTGCCTCAGCTAAATAGCTTGGAATAATATCTTTAATGTTAATTCGATATACTTTAATAATATTCATTCCGGAATCAAGAGAAATAACACAAGTAACAAGAAAAAGATTAATGAAACAAAAAGTTAAAGCACATAGCGCCGCCGGGAGTAAATAATTAATAAAATTCTGTTTCCCAATCATACCACCAGCAAATAGATAAATTAATCCAGCTAATCCAGCAGATAAAGAATATTGAGTAGCATTGAATATAGATTTGTACCATAATTCCTTTTTGTTAAAAATAGTCCAAATAATACTTAATACTTCAAAAACCATCGCTGCAGCAGGTCCATAAACCAATATAACTACAAAGCTAATTGGGAAGGATACAGAAATCTTACCCCCAGTAGGTAAAACAACAGGCAGATATTCAGCCAGTACAGCAACAACAGTAAAAAATAATAAATGAAGCCATATTTCAGATATTACAGGCATGGTAGGAAGCAATAAAATAAAAAGAAGGATGGCTGATAAAAAAACTACTGATATAAATATTTTTAACTTAGAATTCAATGTATATTCTCCCACCTAACTTAAACAATAATAGGTCGGCGACCCTCAGTTATTTACCATCTAACTTTGGCGCCACCGGCCAGCAGCAAGGCCATGACACTAATTAAAAAGCTAATGAGTTTGGCTTTATTAATTTTCATGTCGCACCTCCACGGTTTTTCTTTGTTCTAAAAGAACAAGCAAAAACCGCTTCGCTTCGCTCGGTTATAGAACGTTTTTTGCTACTTATTATCTCCTTTTAAATGGTTTTATCTAAGAATCACCGACCTATCTCTATTCTAATTAATATGATGCTATCAATTTTTTCTAATATTTTTATTTAATCAGGATTCTTCTATTAACTGCCTTTAGTATTGCCTTAACTAAAGACCTATATTGATCATCCTCTATCAAGGCAGTTCCAAGTAAATTCTCCTTTCCTCCTTCATTAATTAAATTAATAGAAATTAAAACTACTTCTCGGTCCTCCAAATTGACTTTTTTAATCTCTTCAACCTGAAAAAATACCTTTCCACTTAAGAAAGAGGTAATTGCCTCCAGAGTAGCCTTAGTGACAATATATTCTCTGTTTTTATCCCAATTGGCACATTTTATTTTCCCTTCAAAGGTTTTATCATTGTTTTCCAGTTTAACTACTACCTGTAATTTATCTCCCTCAGAAGTAATTAACAGATCGGTAAATTTCAATCTTTGAGAATGGTTTTTTTCTTCGGTCACCTGGGCAATGCTGATTTTACGATAATCTATGGCAATATTATATTTTGCCATTAATAGAGATTCTACATCTCGGCTGATCTTTTTAGGACTATAAAAGTCCTTAGTAATAATATGGATTTCCTTAATCTCTTTATTATCAGCTAACACAATTTTAGAAAACAATATACCATTTAAAGAGTTGATAGATTTTTCAATATCTTTTATCCTGGAAGCAAACTGAGGTGAAATAATAAAATTGCGAAAATCATTAACAGAGATATTATTCATTAGGTCCCCCTATTTTTTACACTTCAGGTTCTATTAAACCGAAATTGCCATCCTTTCTCTTGTAGATAACATTAATTTGAGCGGTCTCTTCATTGCTAAAAACATAGAAATTATGCCCTAAAAGTTCCATTTGCAAGCTCGCCTCTTCTGGAGACATAGGTTTTATAGCAAATCTTTTGGTTTTGACAATTTTCCTATCCTGGTCGGAATTAGAACCTATTTCATATTCTTCCTTTTCTGAAATATTGTTTACTTCTCTATTGTATTCATTAGCATACTTAGAGTAAAGTTTTTCTTTATATTTGACAATTTGTCTCTCCAGTTTTTCAATCACTCTATCAATGGAATTATATATATTATCACTTTCTTCCTCTGCCCTAATCATTGCCTTTTTGGCTTGTAAGGTGACCTCAAATATATGCCTGTTCTTCTCCACACTAATAGTAGCCACCGCTTCTATAATCTGATCAAAATATTTTTCTAATTTCTTCATTTTTTTTCTAATATAATTTTCTATGGAATCCGTTACCTCAAACTGTTTTCCTTTTATTATCAAATTCATTATCCTTTCCTCCTTCAGTTAAGTCAACTTCAAAAAATAGGAAATAGATGCTAACACTTTGCTTAATTATAGTCCCAAATACTTATTAACTAAAACTATTTTTCTATTAACTATTATTGATTGTGTTATATTGTATTATATTATAACATTGATATTAATATTTTTTCCAATTTATTGGAAAAAAATTACTTTTTCTATTTAATAACAGATATCCATATCTTTTCTTTCCCAAAAATATCTGTTCCCTCCTTAGACTGACCTGGTCTTTTCCCCCACACTCGCCTGCTGAGAGCCTCGCTATCTTTTCACTACTACTCTTCTCTTATCATATATCATGTCCACATGATAAGGCAGGACTAACTCCAAAACCGCACCATGCTCAGTAACTTATAATTGTTACCTTACGTGGGTCGTTTTGCCTGCGGCTGGCATCGACTTTCAACCACAGCTCTAAGGAGGGATTACTTAAAAATTATTCACACTCCTCTGGCTAATGTTAAAACAAACACTTTTTTTATACCTGTTTTTCTTAATTCCCTACAACAAGCTTCAATAGTAGCACCGGTAGTAAAGATATCGTCTATCAGTAAAATCCCTGAAATAGTGCTTGTTGGGAAAGAGGAATTAAGAGAATAAACTTTATTTACATTACTTTTCCTCTCTGTTTTTGATAAACCAACCTGAGAAAGATTGCCTCTAATTTTTAATAATAAGTCTTCGGAAAAGGGAATGGAAAAATAATCAGCAATACATTTTGCTAACAAACCACTCTGATTAAAACCCCTTTTTAAATAATCATCTTTAAATAAAGGAACCGGAATAATCAATTCAATATCGCTTATATCTATCAACTCATTTCTTAAAAGATAATTAATCATTAAACTTGCTAATGGTTTCACTAATTTTACCTGTTTTTTATATTTAAGTAAATGGATACATTTTCTCAATACTTCCTGATAATAAGCGACTGATCTAACAAAATAGAAATGATCTCTTTTATTCAGACAATCAGTGCATAAGGCTTCTTTCTCAAATTCTACCTCCGGAGAGAAGGGTTTGCCACAATGATAGCAATAAGGAGAAGAAATCAATTTGATAAACTGAAGACAATCGTCACAAATGCTATACCCTCTGGATTCCTGAATTGGTTTACCACAGTTTTCACAACTAAGGGGATAAATAAGATTAAGGAATCCTTCTTTTAAGTATTCCCAAAAACTATTATTAGTCATTCTACTAACTTTTACTACGTTCAATTTTAATTAAAATCAAATAATTATGTACCTTCCTGCCAGCTATTTAAATACCTTTTTTGCTCAGCAGTAAGTTTATCAATTTCAATTCCCATACTTCTCAATTTTAATAAGGCAATCTGCTTATCGATATCCTCTGGAACAGTATAAACCTTTTTAGATAAGGAACCACTTTCTTTAAGTATATATTCAATTGATAAGGCCTGATTTGCAAAGCTCATATCCATAACGCTGGCTGGATGGCCTTCAGCTGCAGCGAGATTCAATAATCTACCCTCAACTAATAAGAATAATCTTTTTTGGTCATCAAAAATATATGAAACCACTCCATTTCTGGCTACTTCTTTTCTTAAAGCTAACTCTTCTAAAGCAGGAATATCGATTTCCACATTAAAATGTCCTGCATTGGCCAAAATAGATCCATCTTTCATCACTAAAAATTCGTTTCTGCTGATAACGTTTTTGTTGCCGGTTAAAGTAATAAATATATCCCCTATTTTAGCTGCCTCATAAATAGTACTTACCTGAAATCCATCCATAACTGCTTCCAAAGCTTTTAATGGATCAATTTCAGTAATAATCACTCTGGCTCCCATTCCCCTGGCTTTATTCGCCAATCCTCGAGCACACCAACCATAACCACATATTACCATTACTTTGCCTGCTAATAGGATATTAGTCGCTCTTAATAAACCGTCTATTGTGCTCTGTCCCGTTCCATATCTATTATCAAAAAGATGTTTCGTCAAAGCATCATTCACAGCAATAATAGGATATTGTAAAACACCTTCTTTTTCCATACTTCTTAAACGTATAACACCAGTAGTAGTTTCCTCAGTACCACCAATAATCCTGGTCATCAGTTCTTTTCTACTATTGTGAACCATAGTAACCAAATCAGCCCCATCATCCATAGTTATATGTGGTTTACAATCCAATGTACTGCTTATATGAGAGTAATAGCCCTTCTGGTCAATACCCCTTATTGCAAAAACCGAAATTTGAAAATCTTGCACTAATGATGCTGCAACATCATCCTGTGTACTTAGAGGATTAGAGGCACATAAAACTGGGTTAGCCCCACCTTCTTTTAAGGTTATCATTAAATTGGCAGTTTCAGTGGTTACATGCAGACAGGCAGCAATATTAATATTTTTTAATGGTTTTTCCTTTTTAAAACGTCTTTTAATGGTTTCCAATACCGGCATTTGGTTTAGTGCCCATTTTATCCTTTTCAAACCCGTTTCAGCGAGATTAATATCTTTTATATCATATGGTAACATATCTTTCTCCTTATTAATTTCATTTGATATCATTCTTACTATAACCATTGATTATTCTGTAATTCCTGTTTTATAGTTGTAGCAGACCCATGACCAGGCAATACCTCACAGAAACCATCAAAAGCAAAGAGTTTTTCTTTAATAGATTTTATTATATCAGAGATAGATCCTCCCGGAAGATCAGTACGTCCAATACCATCCTTAAATAGGGTATCGCCTGTGAATATCATATTATCTACCTTAATAGAAATACTTCCTGGAGAATGACCGGGAGTATGAATGATAAAAAGATTAAGAAAGCCTAAACTTATATTCATTCCATCTTCCAGATACTCATCCGATGGAGGAGATTGAACAGGTATGCCGGTATAAAAAGAAAAATTCTTTTTAGAATCTATCAGCATATTCTCATCCAACATATGTATCAATAATTTTGCGGAATATTTTTCTTTTAATAATTTATTCCCACCGATATGATCAGCATGACCATGAGTATTAATAATATACTTTAACTGAAATTCATTATCTTTTATTAACTTTAAAAGAACCCTGCTTTCTTCAGCTGGGTCAATAATTGCTGCCTCTTTAGTTTTGGTACATCCAATAATATAGCAATTGGTAGCTAGTGCACCCAGGACTATTCTCTTTAAATAAAAATCTACCTTGCTCTTATTCATAAGATCTTCCTTTCCAATCTTTCCGGTATTACTTATTTTACAACTCAGCACTATCTAAAATAATAGTAACCGGCCCTTCATTAATTAATTCAACCTGCATCATTGCTTGAAATTGTCCGGTTTGAACAGAAATGTTATCATTTTTTAAGCACTGTACATAATGTTGATAAAGTAAATCGGCTTTTTCCGGTAAAGCAGCATCAATAAAACTTGGCCTTCTCCCTTTCTTACAGTTTCCATAAAGGGTAAATTGTGATACTACTAAGGCCTCACCTTGTATGTCTAATAAAGATAAATTCATCTTACCCTCTTTATCACTAAAGATTCGTAAATTTACTGTTTTTTTGGCCAGTAATTCTGCTTCTTTTTCAGTGTCATCATTTTTTACACCCAATAAAACCAACATGCCACATTCAATTTGAGCTATTTTCTCATTCTCCACTCTTACTAAAGCTTTGCTCACCCTCTGGATTATTGCCTTCATAAGCTACTCCTCTCCATTTTTTAATCTCCTTCCATTCTTTTTACTTCTTTTACAGCTTTTAGACTTCTCAGGCGAGCCATGATTTCCTTTAAATGATCAAGCGTGCTAACTTCAATGGTTAGGTGAATTATAGCAATGTTGTTTTTATTAGCTACCCCATTGATATATTTAATTCCCGCTTTATAATTGGAAATTATCATTGAAACATCTGAAATTAAACTTTTTCTATCTACTGATACAATTTTAATGTTTACTGGAAAATAAGTATCCTCTGTTTCATACCATTCAGCGTTAATAAACCTTTCTTCTTCCTGAGAAAAATTTTTTAGATTGGGGCATTCGACCCGATGAATAGTAACTCCTCTTCCTCTGGTAATATAACCAATGATATCATCACCAGGAACAGGGTGACAACACTTAGCAAATCGTATTAAAATATTGTCTACTCCATCAATTTTTACTCCCTTCTCAACTCTTTTCTCTTTAACTACCTCTTCTTTAACCTGGATTCCCTTTTTTTTCTCCTGTGGTAAAAGTTTATTAATCAATTGAGTGGGATTCAATTTTTTATAGCCAATTGCCTCAAATAAAGAATCGGGATCGGTATAGCCCATAGGTTGGCAAATACCAGCAAGTTTTTTTTCAAACTCCGAATTCCAGGGAACTCTCAATTTTTCTAATTCCCTTAATATCAATGTTTTCCCCTTTTCTATATTTTCTGCTCGAAACTCCTTCTTAAACCAGGCCTTGATTCTGGTTTTAGCACCAGAGGTTTGAACAAATTTTAACCAATCTCTACTTGGTCCAGCAGAGGTTTTTGATGTTATTATCTCTACAATATCCCCACTTTTTAATTTACGGTCAAGAGGTACTATTTTATTATTAACCTTTGCCCCCACACAATGATGACCAATTTCGGTATGTATGGAATAGGCAAAGTCCACCGGAGTGGAACCCAGAGGTAATATTTTTACATCTCCTTTAGGAGTAAAAGTATATACTTCGTATTGTAACAGATCAATTTTTAGATTCTCCATAAATTCACGTGGATCTTTTAACTCCGTTTGCCAATCCAGTATTTGTCTTAACCAGGTTAATCTTTCTTCAAATTTACTATTCTTTAAAAAATCCCCTTTTTCTTTATATTTCCAATGTGCAGCAATTCCATATTCAGCTGTTCGATGCATTTCTTCTGTTCTAATCTGTACTTCTAATGGTTCACCTTCAGAAGTTATAACAGTAGTATGTAAAGATTGGTACATATTTGATTTTGGCATAGCGATATAATCTTTAAATCTTCCAGGCATGGGTTTCCAGATGGAATGGAGAAGACCTAAGGAGGCATAACAATCTGTGATGGTGTTACATACGATTCTAATAGCCATCAAATCAAAAATTTGAAAAAAATCTTTATCCTGCTCTTCCATCTTTTTATAGATACTATAAATATTTTTTGGTCTACCCTGTATTCTGGCTTTAATGCCAAACTTCTGTAATTCTTCTTCCATTCTCTTTTTAACAAATTCAATATATTGTTCTCTCTCAGCTCTACTTCTAGCAACTTTTTTAGCTAATTCACTATATTTTTTAGGATCTAAATTAAGAAGTGAGTAATCTTCTAATTCCCACTTTACTCGATATAAACCCAATCTATTAGCAATAGGAATATAAATATCTAATGTTTCACGGGCCTTTTTCAAACGCTTGGGAGCTGGCATATATTTTAAAGTACGCATATTATTTAGCCTATCAGCTAATTTAATTAGAATAACCCTGATGTCTTCAGCAATCGCCAAAAACATTTTTCGGAAATTTTCTGCCTGTCTTTCTTCCTTGGTCCTAAAAGAAATCTTACTTAACTTGGTTACTCCATTGACCAGCATTGCTACTTCTTCTCCAAAAACATCGCTTATTTCCTCCAGATTTACATGTGTATCCTCTACAACATCATGTAACAAACCGGCTACAATAGTGATAATATCCATATTTAAATCTGCCAATATATCAGCTACCTCTAAAGGATGGGATAAATATGGTTGACCGGAATATCTTTTCTGATTCTGGTGGGCTCCCTGGGAAAAGGTATAGGCTTTCCAAAGAAAATCAATGTCTGCTTCTGGATTATAAGATTTAATTTTATCAATTAAAGTTTCAATTTTAATAGGTTTATCTATTTTGAGTACCTCTTTAATAGGATATAGTATACCATATATAATATTGTGTGCTTCTTAGGGTGCATGGCAGTATTATTTACTAATTAATTATTAGTAATTTATTTCTTGTCACTCAAACTCTTTCTGAAAGAAAAACTTAAATTAGCAAATAGTTTTATTATAAAACAATAGAAAATACTTTATCATACTTAAAAATACATTTTTTTGGATTTTTATAATCTATCTCAGGATTGTCAGGGGAGCCATCTCTTCTATAACTTCTCTAACTATTTTTTTAATCTATGAAGATTTTCTCTAAAATTTTACCTATCAATCCTGTTAGATTAGCATCTATGGTTTTTAAAGAATACCCCTTAATCAAGGCATCTGAATTTCTGAAATTTTGATAATATCAAATAATGAAAATATTTATTGATATACTCTTTTGAAATGTTTTAGGATGATGAGAACGGATAAATTAACTTTCTATCTTATATTAATATTAACATTTTATATATTATAAATTATACTTTACCAGAGAAAATATTTCATATCCCTTTAACTTTTCTCTTCCGTTTAGCATTTCCAACTCAATAATGAAATCAGCTCCTACAACTATACCATTTAGTTTTTCAATAAGTTGAAAAACAGCCAGGGTTGTGCCTCCAGTAGCAAGTAAGTCATCTATTACCATGATGCGACTGCCTTTTTGAAATGCATCTTTATGGATTTCTAATACATTTTCTCCATATTCTAATTGATAAGTAATTTTCTCAACCTCATATGGGAGCCTACCTCCTTTACGAATGGGTATAAATCCTATCTGTAAATTATAGGAAACTGGAGCACCAATAATAAAACCACGCGCTTCAATGCCAGCAATAAAATCAATTTTTAAATTTTTACAGTGTTGGGTAATCTGGTCAATGCAATACCGGTAAGCATCTTTATCTTTTAGTAATGTGGTAATATCCTTAAATTGTATCCCTTTAACCGGGAAATCCGGTATATTTCTAATTCTATTTCTTAAATCCATTCGGCTTCATCCTCCTGATATTAGAATTGACTAACTAAATTTTTTATTGCCGTTTCTCTTTTTTCACCTTTTTACTTTTAACTTTTTTAGTAATTTTAACCTCCTGCTCTCTAACTCTTTGGTTGGTTGAGGGTATGGTCTTGGTTGATACTTTACCTCTTTTCTTTAATTCTAAAAGTAAAGGACCAGCAATACAAATAGATGAATAGGTTCCGACAGTTATACCAACTAATAAAACAAAAGCAAAGTCGGATAATGTACCGCCAAAGAAATATAATGCTAACACTGGTAATAAAGTAGTAAGAGCGGTATTAATGGTTCTACTTAACGATTGATTTATACTCAAATCAATTACCTCCTCCAGAGGTGAGTGTAACTTTAACTTTAGATTTTCTCTCAATCTATCAAAGATTACAATAGTATTATTTAAAGAATAACCCACAATGGTCAGTATAGCAGCTATGATAGGTATAGTTATTTCCTTTTGTAAGATAGAAATGATCCCTAGAGCTATTAAGACATCATGCCCCAAAGCTATAATAGAAGTAATGGCATATCTGAATTGAAACCTAATTGTGATATATAAAATAATACCAATAAAAGCAAAGATAATTGCCAGAACAGCTAAACGTTTTAGACTCTCACCAATAACCGGTCCAACCATTTCTACTCTCAATACCTCAAAAGGTCCAATTTTATGTTCGATTGTCTCTAATATGTTCTGTCTTTCTTGAAGTCCTATTTGGGCTGTCCTGACTACAAATTCATTATCAGATAATAATTGAATAGTACTACTGGCAAGATTTATTTCTCCTAATACATTTCTAATTTCGGCAACGGTAATGTTTTCCTGATTAAATTCCAGTTGTATCAGTGTACCTCCAGCAAAATCTATGCCAAAATTAAATCCTAGAAATAATAAAGAAATTATACCTATTAAAATTATTAGGCCAGAAATTATATAAAATATTTTTCTACGAGAAACAAATTGAATATTTGTATCTTTAATTATATCCATCAAAAATCCTCCAATATACAATATTAAACTAAAGCGTTCTTAGAAAAGTGCTGCCCTATTAATTCTAGAATCAACTTAGTTACTACAATTGCGGTAAACATACTAACTACAATACCAATACTTAAAGTAACGGCAAATCCTCTAATGGGACCACTGCCAAAATAAAGAAGAGCAATTGCCGCAATTAATGTAGTAACATTGGAATCGAAAATCGTTCTGAATGCCTTAGAAAAGCCAGCTTCAATAGAAGCCCTGAATGTTTTATCCATTTGTAATTCTTCTTTTATTCTCTCAAATATCAATATATTGGCATCTACTGCCATTCCAATAGTTAGAATAATACCAGCTATACCTGGCAAGGTTAAGGTGGCATTCAATATTGCCATCGCTCCCATTATTAGTAGCATACATATTGATAATGCCAGATCAGCAATAAGGCCGAATCCTTTATAGAAAATAACCATAAATATGAGTATCAAACTTAAACCTATAATTCCCGCTTTTAAACTGCGGTTAATAGAGTCTCTTCCCAGAGTCGGTCCAACCGAACGGTTTTCTAAAATTCTAACCTCTACTGGCAGAGCACCACTTCTCAGTAATAATGCCAATCTCTGTGCTTCCTCTACAGTGAACTGACCTACAATAGAAGCTTCCCCACTGGGAATTGGCTCTTGTACTACAGGAGTTGAAATTTCCTGTCCATCGAGAGTAATAGCCAATATTTTCCCTACATTTCTAACTGTAGCCTGTTCAAACAATTTTGCTCCTTCTTCATCGAACTCAAGTATAACATTGGGTCTACCAAATCGATCAAAAGATGTTTGAGCATTCTTCAAGTAAGCTCCGGTTAACAATGTTTCACCGCTTTCATCTTTAAATTCCAATAAAGCAGTCTTGCCAATAAGGTTCTCTGCCTCCTGGGGATCATCCATCCCGGGCAACTGTACTAGAATTCTTCTTTCTCCCTGACGTTGTATGATTGGCTCTTTCACTCCTTCCGGATTAATTCGATTGGTAATAATTTCTATTACTCTGTTCACTGCATCACTATCGACTGGTGCATTTGGTGAATCAACGCATTCTAAAACAATATGAGAACCACCCTGTAAGTCAAGACCCAGATTAATATTTTTATCTAAAGGAAAGACATAAAACAGGGCAATTCCTATAACCAGAATAATAAATGCTAATCTTAATATTCTTAACTGTTTCATATTTAAATAACTCCTCTAAACATAAGGGTAGTTATTACCCTTAATTTTATAATTTTCTTTGATAATATTCTTTAATTTATTCTCTTTGTACTTTGATATTAAATATTTTTAATTAGTGACCAATATACTGTATAGGTTGTAAATTAAATGAGCTTTGAATACAGAGCTTCAATTAATAATTTTTATCGATATATATGACTTATTGTCTATAGTTAACTATTTTTTAATTAATAATGATGCAGAAAAGTTGCTCTTTAAAGTAAAAGAAAATATTTCTGGTAATACAAAACCATATGATTATAATATCAAAGAAATTCTCCTGTCAATTTATTTGACATCTATCATGCTCTGACCATAAAAATATTTGATTACTTTTTCTAATTTAATAAGGAAAGCAAAATAAGAAGAAGGGCAGGTTTTAAACCTGCCCTTAAGTCCTTCCCTTCAGTTATTCCTGGGGTTTTAGTTTTCTCTTCTTGAACCAATAGCGTTTCTAGTAGTATTTATTTTAACATCTTTAGAAATTTCCAAAGTAAATACATCGCCTTTTATTTCTCTGATAATACCAAAAATCCCACCGATAGTAATTACTTTATCCCCTACTTTCAAGCTATCTAACATTTCTTTATGTTTTTTCTGCCTTTGTTGTTGAGGACGAATCAGAATAAAATAAAAAATGGCAAATATTATTATTAAAGGTAAAAATTGCTGAATTCCTTGATTCATTTATTAAATCCACACCTTTCTTTTTTTAATTCCTTTAAATTATACCTAATTAATTAGTTTTTATCAAATATTTTAAGATTCTATTTCTAAATTAATATATTATGTTTATTTTATTTTTAGTTTTTTTCTCTTGAACTAAATAATTATCATAAAATATTTTCTGAAAAGATTCTAGATTGTCTTCTAAAATCGCCTTTCTTAATTCTTTCATCAGTTGATTCATGAAATATAGATTATGAATTGTTCCTAAAATTGGAGCTAACATCTCTTTAGCTATATAAAGGTGGCGTAAATAAGCACGAGTAAAATTCTGACAGGTATAACATTGACAATATTGGTCAAGTGGATTAAGGTCTTCTTTATATATAGCATTAGTAATGGATATTTTCCCATTACGAGTAAAGAGACAGCCGTTTCTCCCATTTCTGGTCGGCAATACACAATCAAATAGATCGATTCCTCTAATAACTCCCTCTATAACTGATTCAGGTGCTCCCACTCCCATTAAATATCTTGGTTTTTCTGCTGGTAATAACGGGACTATAGTGTCCAATATTTCATACATTAAGGAATTTGGTTCTCCTACGCTCAGTCCACCTAAAGCATATCCTGGAAAATCCAGTTCAATTAACCTGAAGGTATTTTCCTTGCGAATATCCTGAAAAAGACCACCCTGGATAATTCCAAATAAAGACTGATCCTTTTGATTATGATACTTCCGGCAATCCTTTGCCCATTTATAGGTCCGTTCAGCTGCTAGCTTTGTTTCAAATTTATTTGACGGATAGGGTGCACATTGATCAAAAACCATGGCAATATCAGAACCTAAAGCCATCTGAATTTCCATCGCTTTTTCTGGATTAATAAAATGTCTTGATCCATCAATATAAGATTGAAATGTAACTCCATCATCGTTAATTTTATTTATTTTACCTAAGCTAAATACCTGAAATCCTCCACTATCGGTTAGAATTGCTTTATCCCAACCCATAAATTGGTGTAATCCACCACATTTTAAAATAAGCTGATGTCCAGGTCTTAAAAAGAGATGATAAGCATTGCATAATATTATAGAAAATCCCAGATCACTTATTTCTTTAGGTAAAATTCCTTTAATAGTAGCCTGAGTCCCTACGGGCATAAATACTGGAGTTTCAACGATACCATGTGCAGTCTTAATAATTCCCAGTCTCGCTTTATTATTAATTTTATTTATCTCTTTAATAACCTTAAATTCAATAGACATTTTTATTTTTCACCCAATATGTTCATCGATATTTCTTTATTCCTGGATCTTCGCAAAAAAATCCAAGTTAACACATCTTAATTTTTAAGCAAAACTGTTTCATCTAATCATTGCTAATAAAAAGAAGGCAGCATTGTTAGTATAATAAAAATTAAATAATAAACATTGAGTCTCCAAAACTATAAAAACGATAGTTTTCCTGCATAGCCACCTGATAAGCTTTAAAAAGAAACTCTTTTCCAGCAAAGGCAGATGCTAACATTAGCGGTGTAGATCGTGGCAGATGGAAATTTGTAATTAAAGCATTAATTACCTTAAAACAATAACCCGGATAAATGAATAAACTAGTCCAACGTGTACCTTCCGTAATTCTATCATTGATAAAAGCAGATTCCAGAGCACGGGTGACAGATGTTCCCACTCCTACAATCCTACGTTTTTCCAAAAGAGCTTGGTTAATGGCTTTGGCATTTTCAGAAGTTATGGTATACAATTCTTCTTTCATCCTATGTTGTTCAACATGGCTAACTTTTACTAATTCAAAAGTTCCTCTTCCGATATGTAAGGTTAAATAAATTATCTCAATTCCTTTTTTCTTAATCTTAGTTAAAAGTTCTTTAGTAAAATGAATACCTGCAGTAGGTGCTGCTATGGAACCTTCCCTTCGACTATAAACTGTTTGATAACAAGTAGGATTTTTCAGTTCTTTCTTAATATAAGGCGGGATTGGAACTTTACCTATTTTCTGCAAAATTTCTTGAAAATTTCCTTCGGTCTTCATATCAAGAACGAAAACTCCCTGTTCTTCGTCCTTGCTAATAACCATAGCTTCTAACTGTGAAGTAAATATTATTTCAGTTCCAGGAGAAGCTTTCCTGCCAGGTTTTAATAAAGCCTGCCAGCGATAATCAGACAGGGAATTAAGGAGTAAAGCTTCAACTTTTCCACCAGTTTCCTTCTTATAACCAAATAAACGAGCAGGAACTACCTTGCTATCATTTAAAACTAGCAAATCGTCCGGTTTCAGGTAATCAATAATCTGAAAAAAATTCTTATGCTTAATCTTTTCATCTTTTCTATCAAGAACCATTAATCTGCTTTTGTCTCTCTGTACCAGTGGCTCCTGGGCAATAAAACAATTTGATAAATTATAATCAAATATAGTAATATCCATTAGAGGCCTCAAAAAATCTTTTAGTATAACCTGGTTAATTGGATTCCCTGGTAATAATATTTTAAAATTTCTTCATAACTGAATCCCAGTGTAGCCATTCCATAAGCTCCCCACTGAGAAAGCCCAACCCCATGTCCACTACCTTTACCTTTAAAAATAACGACTAAATTACCGGATTCTTGAATCTCTTCTATAACTGCTGATAATGGGATGTCTTTTGGTTCTGTTAATTTTTTTGGTCGATTTAATAACTCAATTAATTCTGTAATGGTAAAATCTCTATCTTCCTTAAGAATATCACTCACTGTTTTTTGAGGATTCTCATCTGTTTTTTTTACTATCTCGGGATTACTCTTTTCGGACTTTACTTCTATTTTGTTACCACCCTTTCTTTCCACATTAAATAGTGAACTTCTAATCAAATTAGGGCCTATCATTAATCTAAAATCGTTAGCCTTAAGAGCAATCTTTTTCCCATTATCTCCCACAATATCTATAGCTTTTACTCTACCGGTTTCTGTTTTTTTACTTATAATAATATCTTCAATATGATTTAATTGCCAACCCTTCTCCAATATTTTTGCTAAAAATTCCTTTTCTGTAATGGAGTAGCTCCAATGATGATTAGGTGGTGAGACAATAGATTCATATTCTGAAGGAACACTTCTCAAATAGGGAACATAACCGCCCCATACATCTTCACAATTTTCTGTATAACCACCGCTATCAGAATGATAAACTGCATTAATAGGTTGCCCCTCATATACTGCAACGATACCCCTGGTATTATTTACTGCTTGATTAGTGGAAGGATGTTCAGACAAAACACCACCATATTCCTGACTGCTAGTCGTAGCACAGATATTATAACCCTGATCAATATATTTATCCATATTGGAGAGAGCAAAAGTTCTAGCAGCAATAGCCTGGGCTTTTAGCACTTCAGCAGGCCAATTTGGTGATATTTCTTTCTTTAAAACTCCATAGAGATATTTTTCTAATTCCACTACATTTATAACATTCAGAAGCGAATTATTTACATTAATTTCAATTTCACCTCTATATT
Organism: Atribacterota bacterium; assembly: GCA_028717805.1. Taxonomy (NCBI): domain Bacteria; kingdom Pseudomonadati; phylum Atribacterota; species Atribacterota bacterium. The sequence continues at coordinate 4,738 of JAQUNC010000026.1, read as the reverse complement.
TTTTATCTTCTACCTGAACAAAACCTTCACCTGCTGGTATCACCTTAATACCCTTATTAACATTGAAAGAATTGTTATTAATTTTTATCCCTTGTGGTTGGGCAACTACTTTCAATGATTGGTTATCTTTTTGAATCAATAAGCTTTTTCCAGTAGGTATTTCATAAATCTGTAATCCCTTGTCACCTTTCAAGTTAATCTCTTTATAATCAATAAATATTCCTACTCTTAAAACGGGAATTGCTGCCATTGTCTTTAGATTAATCACTAAAAAAATAATTACGATGATAAAAATGCATTTAGACTGCAGGTAAAATCTGGGATTTTTACTTTTTTGAATATTGTTCAATAATTGTTTCATTAAACCTACTCCATTTACTTTAATCTATCTTGATACAGAACAAATATAAATTACCTAAAAATTCGTAAGAGAAATGTTAATAAGATACTTATTAGAATGCACAATCCTAATGGGAAATAAAATACAAAATATTTTTTGCGAATCAAGATATCACCTGGTAAGCGAAAAGAAAAAGAAGTGAATTTATCCAATAATAAGAAAAGTACGCCAACAACTAATATCATTATTCCAGTTATAATTAGTATTTTAGCAATAGCATTCAGGTTATTCATCTTCTTTTGGATTCTCCTTTAGAATAGTGTTGAATTATCATCTCCAGTTAACTTATATTTTTGCTGGTAAAAATAGCGATAAGCCATTTCGGTTGTTTTTCTTCCTTGAGGAGTTCTGGTTAAAAATCCTTTCTGTAAAAGATAAGGTTCATGTACATCACATATCGTTTCTTTATCTTCATTTAAGGAGGCTGCCAGAGTTCCCAGCCCCACCGGTCCACCCTTAAATTTATCCATTATAGTTAAAAGTAAACGCTTATCAATTTCGCATAAACCCTGGTCATCAATTCCCATATTTTTCAGAGCAAAAAAAGCTATTTCGTTACTTATAACTCCCATCCCCTCAATCTGGGCATAATCACGGACTCTTTTTAATAATCTATTGGCTATTCTGGGTGTTCCCCGAGAACGCTTGGCAATTTCCCTGGAAGCAGCTTCTTCTACCTTGATTCCCAGAATAGTGGATGAACGGGTAATAATCTGATGAAGCTCTTCCTCATTATAATATCCAATTCGAGAGATTACGCCAAAACGACTTCTTAGAGGTGAAGTTATGAGACCGGTCCTGGTAGTAGCTCCTATCAAAGTAAATTTTGATAAACCAATACGTATTGATCGAGCACTAGGACCTTTACCAATCAGAATATCCAGAGCAAAGTCTTCTAATGCGGGATATAAGATTTCTTCAACAGCTCTATTAAGGCGGTGTATTTCATCAATAAACAAAATATCTTTCTCTTTGAGATTAGTTAAAATAGCTGCCAGATCGCCTGCTCTTTCAATAACTGGGCCAGAAGTCATTTTAATATTTACTCCCATTTCTCTGGCAATTATATTAGCTAATGTTGTTTTTCCCAATCCAGGTGGTCCATATAGTAAGATATGATCTATCGGCTCATTTCTTTTAAGAGCAGCTTTGATATAAATAGAAAGATTGTTCTTTACATTCTGTTGACCAATAAAATGCATTAATTTTTGCGGCCTTAAATTTACTTCAGAATCTGAACCTTCTGTTTTTAAATCTTTTTCAATTAAATCTTCTTTTTTATTCATAATTGAATAACTCTATCTCGTAGTTCATTTAAAATATTTCTAACTATGATAAAAAATTCCTTGTTATTAATCCTTATTCAATTTGTGCTTTATAAAAATATTAATATTAATACCAAAAAATATCGACCTACTTTTTTAAAGCTTCTTTTATTAAATCTTCAATTTTATGTGAGCTTTGATTTGATATTTTCTCCAGAACCTTTAAAATTCTTTGTTTTGCTTCTCTCTCAGAATAACCTAAACCCTTCAAAGCTTCAATGCCTTCGTTTACAATATCTTGCTTCCCTTCTTTAACTATCAGATCCTGTTCAATATGATACTGCTTAAATTTCTCCTTTAACTCCAGGATTATCTTTTTAGCTAATTTTAGACCGATACCCGATATACTGCTTATGGTGGTTAAATTTTCTGACAGAACAGCAAATTGAAAACGTTCCGGTCCCATATCAGAGATTATATTCAATGCTACCTTAGGTCCAATTCCAGGTGTATCAATTAACATTTTAAAAAAATTTCGTTCATTCTTGTTTGAAAAACCATATAAAGCAATACGATCTTCCCTCACATATAAATAGGTATATATAGTCTGAGGAAATTCATTAATATCAAAATTATTACTTGACGGAATATGAACTAAATAACCAACTCCATTTACATTAATAACAAGTGAGCCGAGCTCTATTGATTCCAACTTTCCTGTTAAAGAAGATATCATAATACTTATCCTCACCAGAGATATATAAAACCAAAACCCTCAAAATACCTCTTCCTATTTGAATTTGTTTTTATTAAAACTTACTAGTATCATTTTAATATGAATACCTGTTGTGAATATGGCAAATGGCTACCGCCAGAGCATCTGCAGCATGCTCAGAATTAGGTTTTTGTGATAATTTTAATAAGACCTTAACCATTTCCTGTACCTGATTTTTGGTGGCTCTGCCATAACCAACAACAGATTGCTTTATCTGTAAAGGGGTATAAACAAAAAAATCAATTCCGGCTAAGGTAGCAGTTAATGCTACTGCTCCTACAACCTTTCCTACATTGAGTGCACTTCTGGTATTTTTACTAAAAAATATCTCCTCAAGAACTATTTCTTGAGGAGAATAAGTTTTAATAAGATCATCTATCTCTAAATGTATTTTTTTTATCTTCTCAGTTAAGGTTTCGCTTATATTATTAACAATACATCCATATTTGATAGCTCTTATTTTATCTTTTTGAATTTCAACTAATCCATAGCCAGTATGGTTAAGACCTGGATCAATACCTAAAATAACCAAATTCTTCCCCTATCCTGCTGTAAGTTCTTCAATGATTTTATCATCAATATTGAAATTAGCATATACATTTTGTACATCATCATGATCTTCTAATTGCTCCATCAGATTTAACATTTGTTCTGCTTTTTTCCCTTCTAAATCTACAGTGGTCTGGGGAATCATAGTAATTTCCGCTAGGGAGTATTCTACCTGATTTTTTTCCAATAATTTCTTAAATTTTTCAAATTCGGTAGGAGATAAAGTAACTTCAACATTTTTTTCATCAATCTCAATATCATCTACCTCTACTTCTAAGGCTAAATCAAGTATCTTATCCTGGTCTACTTTCGCTCTATCGAATAAGAAATAAGCCTTTTGAAAAAAAATCCAGGCAACACAGCCAGAAGAACCAAGATTTCCTCCATGTTTGGAAAAAATTCTCCTTATTTCGGAAACAGTTCTGTTCCGATTATCGGTGAGTACTTTTACTAGTACAGCTACCCCACCAGGCCCATAACCTTCATATATAACTTCTTCATATGATACTCCATCAATCTCACCAGTACCTCTTTTTATTGCTCGTTCAACAGTATCATTAGGCATATTATTTTCTCTAGCTAATTGTATGGCATTTCGTAAGTCAGAATTTGTTTCCGGATCGGAACCATGTCGTGCTGCAACAGAAATAAGTCGATTAATTTTACCAAATAATTTACCCCTCTCAGCATCAGCTTTACCTTTTTTTCTCTTAATGGTACTCCATTTAGAATGTCCTGACATAAGGTTTTCCCCTTTAAAGTTTTTTTTATTTTAGCATATAAAAAAAACCGTTTCAATCACTGAATATATTGTAAATAATTTAGTAATAGATTTTTCTTTGATTTATTTGTTATTTGAAGTATGTACCCCATAGATTAAAATTTTGGGGCAGAAGGTATATTTCGTTTATGAACACTTAATCTTTTCATTCTTTTAATAGCTTTTTCTATCTCCTGATCCTGTAATTTCCCATATTTAAGAAAATAATCTAATTGTTCATAGCTAAAACCCATTTCTTGTTCATCAGTCTGATTTTTCCATAAACCCGCTGAAGGAGTTTTGGAAATTATACTTTGAGGTATTGCTAAAAATTTAGCTATTTCAAAGATCTCGCTTTTTAAAATATTTCCTAAAGGAAGAATATCAACGCCACCATCACCATATTTAGTGAAATAACCAATAGAAATTTCACTTTTGTTTCCTGTTCCCACAACTAAATACCCAAGCATACTGGCAAAATAATAAAGTACTATCATTCTTAATCTTGGTTTAATGTTAGCTCTGGCTATTTTATTATCATAAGTGGTATCAATATCAATATGCGACAATAACTGTTGATATATTTGGGTAAGATCAATATTTCGGTAATCTATATGATATTCTTCAATAATACTCATTGCGTCATGGATATCATTATCACTGCTCTCACAAGGCAATATTAAAGCCATAGTATTTTCAGGAAAAGCTTTCTGACACAAAACAGCAACAACAGCTGAATCTATTCCACCACTCAAACCGTAAATAACACCTTTTTTTCCGGCTACCTGCACCCTTTTTTTAATCCAGATGATTATCTTTTCAACACGTTTCTGTATTAATTTTACTTTTGATGGTATATTTTTTTCCATGTCCCCTCCAATAAAAAATTCCCGGCAGTATCCTACTCTCCCGCAGAAAAGACTGCAGTACCATCGGCGCTGGAGGGCTTAACTTCTGTGTTCGGTATGGGAACAGGTGGTTCCCCTCCG
>JAQUNC010000025.1:28300-34072 GCA_028717805.1 Atribacterota bacterium | reverse complement strand
TAATGCATTTTGGATTTACGAATTGAAGAAGAATCCCATGTTTAAAACCAAATGGCTGTATCTGTATCTGCTTATTATTTTGAGCAAAGGAATAGTCTGCTTTTAATATATTATAAGCTAAATACAGAATATAAGCAGCACCGATCCACCTCATTATTGATTCCAAAGAAGGTATAATTGTCAATAATAATTTAGAGCATAGTCCACCAAGTAATGATATCAATATGAATCCAAGAGTAATACCATAAATAAAGTTAATTGACTTTTTTATGCCATGTCTAACACCCATAGAAGTACACGCGATATTTCCGGGACCGGGTGTATAGATAGTTACTAATACAAAAGGAATAAGGGAAGCAACATCAATATTTTCCATTGATATCTGTTTTAGTATTTCGAATTTTATTATTTTTTTAGTAAAATTATTCAATAGTTGTGGTTAGTTTACATTAAATCAATATAGATGTCAATGATAGAAAATGACAGTCAGTCGATGTTATTAGAATGCTTATAATCAAAAAGAATATTTTTTAAAATTATTTTTGCCATATATCGATACATTCATTATAATATTACTATAAATCAAATATAATATCAGCTATTATAAGCAGGTGATAAGGAGGGATGGTAATTGAACATATCATTAGATGTAATGGGCGGAGACTATAGCCCAGAAGAAACTCTAAAAGGAGCCTTTCTTTTTTTAAGAGATAAAAATGCCTCAATAACACTTTTGGGGGAGGCAATATTAATAGAACAGGATCTAGAAAAATATCCCTTTGATAAGGAGAAAATTGAGATTATTGATTGTCCCGATAGGATTAGTAATGATTTATTGCCTACAGAGGCTATTAAAGGAAAAAACAGCTCCTCGATTATGATGGGAATGGATTTATTAAAAGATGGGAAAACAGAAGCGTTTGTTTCTGCCGGTAATAGCGGTGCAGTTATGGCAGCGGCACTTTTAAAATTAGGTTGCATGCCCGGGATTAAACGCCCAGCCATTGCTGTGATTATACCGACTTTAAATGGCAATAAAATTATTCTTGATATGGGTGCTAATGTTGATTGTAAACCAATCCATTTACTTCATTTTGCCCTTATGGGTGCTTCTTATGCCAGATATGAGCTTAATATCAATCAACCTAAAGTAGCATTACTCAATATAGGAGAAGAGATGAACAAAGGGAACCGATTAACCAGGGAGGCTTATATCCTACTCAAAGATAGGCAGGATCTTAATTTTATGGGAAATATCGAAGGAAGGGATATCTTTATGGGGTTAGCAGATGTTATTGTCTGCGATGGTTTTGTAGGTAATATTGTTCTGAAAACTGCAGAAGGCTTAAGCAATATGTTTATGACTGATTTTAAAGTCAGTATTTTAAGAAGCCTTCCTGATGATGTTACTACTCAAATGTTAAAAGAAAGATTTAGCGATTATGCCAGAAGACGGAACTATAAAACTTATGGAGGAGCGCCGCTATTAGGAGTAAATGGATTGTGTTTTATCTGTCATGGTAGATCTAAGGCAGAGGCAATAAAAAATGCTTTATATAGCGCCTCGGTATTTGTTGAAAACAAGGGATTAGACCACCTTAAAGCACTTGATCTTGATTCAAAATATACGACCCAGGATGAAACCTAATAACAAACCAATCAAAAAAATAGTTGTTACAATGCGGGCGTCTTTCACCAAGGCTATTCCTTTAAAGCGGATAACAATTAAAGTAACGAAATAGGCCATGACATTTAATGTAACAAAGATAGGCCAGGTGATGATCTTAGCAATCATAGGCCCGATATAGGGAACAGATTGAATTAATACCAGCAGATAAGTGAATATATTACTGAACATATCAATTGCTATTCCTAACAAGGCGATAATTACAGTTATAAGGAATACATCTATATCAGTATATCTGAACAGATAGTATATTAATAAGAGAAGAAGAGCAGCAAACAGAAAATCTGTAGCTGAAATTTGAGTTTTTTTAGGTATTCTGGGTTTAAATTCCTGATTAAAAGGAATCTTTTGACTTGATTTTTTATTATTCATATTAATTTAATGTGATGTTCGTAATTTTACAAATTCTTTATTCATAATATTTCATTGTAAGTGTAGAGATAGTTTTTCATAAGATATTCAAGGATCATTCTTCCCCTTGAGAACCTCTTAAATTAACTTCACGCTTAATATTTATTATTCATTAGAATATCTGGTGATTCATTTTTTATAAAAATCTTCTTTTGCCTGAATTATAATAATTATGAAAATGACACTCTATTGTATAATCAGGCTTAGTGTATCTTGCTCTCCTTATTTAGAAAAAAGTGTGTAATAATAGCAGAATTAGTTTGAAATTTCACTATTATTACATATGTTGATATTCGTTATCATATAGAAATATGTTATTCATTGTCAAATTTTTTAACGAGGCATAATTATCCGGTAGTTAGAATTATATATAAATTATAGTTAATAAATATCTCAAATATGGTTTGCTGTAATAAGCTTTTTAGTTTATGGTTGTTAGTTTCAAACCATGTTTGCTCTATAGAATAAAGTATAGAATTAAACCAGAGATAATAGTAAGCGGAACAGTGATTAATAGTCGCAATCCCACGAGTTGTGGTTCAAAGAAAATGAAATCATAGACAATTCGACTTAATCCGATTGCTCCATAACCGATTAGCATGGTTACAATGATGCTTATGTGGGCACCTTTCTGTAAAAGAGATTGCAAAATGGGATATACTGCATATGGTCCTCCCTGGAGTAAACCTGCTAAAAGCCCTCCGGTGATGATTCCTTTTATACCGCTTTCTTGTCCAAACCATTTTATGATTATCTCATCAGGCAATAAAAGAGTAATAGCCTGAGAGATAAGGAGAGCTGCAAAAATAAACGGCATTAATTCAAAAAAAATGCGTATCGAATTGGTAAATCCTTTCCTGGCAATTTCTGGTTTATCCAGTATTAAATACAGGTATAATAGAATTGTTCCTAAAACAATTATTCTTTGAGCCCAGTTTTTACCGATGAAATAGATAATAAAGTTCATAATTTTTTCTCCTTTATCAGTAACTGGTATGTTTTCTTTAAGTATAGCATAACTTAAACCTGGTTATATTTGATAAATAGAAATTTATAAGTAGACCTCTTCTTGATAATTTGTTAAAATCATTTCATCTTATTGATAATTAAAAATATATTTTAATATCATTGTTACTTAAAATTCTAGGAATTAGGAAATATCGCCATGTCTTTTTTATCTACAGTTTTTCTGGCTATTGGGCTGGCTATGGATGCCTTTACTGTATCTATTACCGGAGGTATTGTCTCCGGTACCGCGAATCTGGTTTTTGCTTTAAAGATTGCTTTTTTATTTGCTGGTTTCCAGATGATAATGCCCTTGATAGGCTGGTGGTTAGGCCAGAATATAGTAATTTATATAGCACAATATGATCACTGGATTGCCTTTCTTCTCCTATGCCTGGTTGGAGCCAGAATGATTTACGACTCTTTTCAGAAGACAGAAAAGAAACAATCTATTAATTTCAATAGTATATCAGTACTGTTATTATTAGCGTTAGCTACCAGTATTGATGCGTTTATCGCTGGAGTAAGTTTATCCTTTCTGGAACTGGATATCATAAAAACAATTATTATTATTGGTATAATTACTTTGCTCTTATCTTTAATAGGGGTTAGAATAGGCAAAGTATTAGGCTATTTAATGGAGAGGTATGCTGACCTGGTTGGTGGTATAATCTTGATTTTTATTGGTCTTCAAATTTTAGTAGGACATATTAGAGGATAATAGGTTGAACAGGGAAAAATGTAATTACAATTATTTTATTAAATTAATTCCTGTCTTATTATTTTCCATTTTTTTTGGTGGATGCTTTTTCTTTCCCTATGGTTCACTTTATGTAACCAGTAATCCATCCGGTGCACAAATTTTTCTTAACGATACTGATACCGGAATGGTTACTCCTGCTCTAATTACTAATCTCTATCAAGGTTCCTATACCATTATGTTAACTTTAGATAATCCTCCCCTGAGCCGGACTGAATCAGTGGTTATTACTCAAAAGCAGACTACTTCAGCATATTTAGAGTTATTTCCTGAAGCAGAATATCGAGCTTTATGCGTAGGTGTTGATAAATATAAAGATCCAGGTATAACTGATTTGTATGCTCCTTCTTTTGATGTTTCCAGGATGATTCAGATTTTTAGAAATACTCGATTTGGTGATGGAAAAACTATTTTTTCTGTGCTTAACACTCTGATTGGAGAACAAGCCACTCATTCCAATATCTTACAGGAAATTTCCTTGTCATTTTCCCAGGCTAATGATAATGATGTTTCCTACTTTTATTTCTCTGGCCATGGCTGGAGTAATGGTGTTATAACTACTATTTTACCTTATGATGCGGTAATAGAGGATTATTCCATGGATATTACTGTTGAGGAATTAGCTGCTGCTTTAGTGAAAATATCCGGAACAAAAGTAGTAATTATGGATTCTTGTTATTCTGGGGGGTTTATTGGCAAGGAATTACTTTCTCGGGTAGGTATGAATCTAGAAGAACTGCAGATATTGAATGCTAATATCCTGGAATCTTTCGCTTTATATAATTTAAAATTGGCAAAGGGGAATCTTGCTTCAGAGGGATTCCAGGTAATTGTATCTGCTTCCGGAGATCAGCAATGTTTTGAAACAACCAAACCACATCCTATTGATGGCTATCCCTATGGCTATTTTTCTGCGTTCTTTTGCGATGGTTGTGGTTATAATGATTTTAGTTTTCCTTATCCCGCTGACATTAATCTGGATTATAAGGTGACATTAAATGAGATTTACCAGTACATTTACCCTTCCTTAGCCTATTTAGAACAGGATGTTCAGGTCTTTCCTCAGAATTCTTCCTTTACCTTGATTGAATATTGAAGATTGTTTAAAGGTAGGAATTGATTGAAAATCTTTCCTTAAAAATAGGAAAAATTTTAAAGGTCAAGCGAAATTTGTTCTTATTAAAATATCACTAAAAGGTTTCGTTTGCATTGTTGACAAATTGTAAACAACTGAATTATAATAATAAAAAGAAAACTACAAAAGGTAAATTTATATTTTGATTGACAATTTTTTATATTCAGAAAAATTGTTATCCCTCAAAGACAAGGCTTATCAAGCAATAAAATTAGAGATAATTATAGGCAATCTTAAACCCGGATTATTTTTGGTAGAAGAAAAAATATCCAAGAGTATGAATATCAGTCGAGGTCCTATTCGGGAAGCTTTAAATAGATTAGAAAAGGAAGGATTTGTTAATATTATTCCCTATAAAGGTACAATGGTTTCTAATATTACTCAGCAGGAAGTAAAAGATATATGCAGGATAAGGAAAGTGCTTGAACCATTAGCTGCTAAAGAATCATTACCAAGAATATCTAGGTCTTATTTAGAAAGAATCAAAAAAAATTTTATTCAGCTAAGCTCCAAATCAGAAAATAAAGAAAGTAAAAACCATTTTTTTGTTTTAGATAAAGACTTTCATAAATTATTATATAGTGAATGTGGAAATAAAAAACTGATAGATATTCTGGATAACTTTGGGGATCATACCAATTGGTTTATGAATATATTTATAAAAAATTATCCCTATAAAGAATCTATCAAGGAACATTTAGAAATTATAGAGGCTATTGAAAAGAAGGAAGAAGATTTAGTTGAATCAACTATCAAAAAGCATTTAGAGCGAGT
>JAQUNC010000025.1:0-28200 GCA_028717805.1 Atribacterota bacterium | reverse complement strand
TGAATATATTTATAAAAAATTATCCCTATAAAGAATCTATCAAGGAACATTTAGAAATTATAGAGGCTATTGAAAAGAAGGAAGAAGATTTAGTTGAATCAACTATCAAAAAGCATTTAGAGCGAGTAAAAAATCTAATACTTTCTGAAATTATTACTTGACTGTTTAAAAAATCTTAACGATTGCACCAATTCTTTTGAACATAATAAAGTTAGTATTTAAAAGGATATCTGGAATCTAATTGGTAGATAGTTAAATAGGAGATTTTAGCATAAATAAAATAGAATTATAATGTTGATTATTTTATTTTTTTACCTAATTTTGTTGACAATTTGTTGACAATACTAAATTTTTTAGACATAATAAAAAGAATAATAATCATATTGAAACTTACTTAAATTAATAATTCCGCTGATCTTTTAAAAAACTATCTTAAAAAAATTGTAGATTTAAATTACTTTTAGAGGGGGGGGGTTTGGTAATATATCTAATATTTGAAGAAGTGAATTTACTGTTTGATGTTTTATAAAAAGAAAGGGTAATAATAAAAAAGAGAATTATTGAGGAGGTTCATAATGTCCTATTATTACGAATATGAATTAGGTAAAGCTGCAAAAATACTTTGTGAGGAGCTATTTAAATTAAAACCAGGAGAAACCTTTGTTATTACTGCTGATACAGAATCTGATAAAAGAGTTGTTGATGCTACAGCTAGAGCTGCTTTTGCCTGTGATGCAAAACCAATGGTTATATATACAGCGTATCCCATGGGAGTTGGGAAAGCAGCTGATAAGCTACTACCAGTAGAGGCTCTTTCAGCGGCTCTTGCAGAGACAGATGCCTGGGTTGAATTTAACAATGGCTGGCTTTTATATTCAACCCCTTATGATGTAGCTACCGCTAAAAATCCCAAACTACGCTATCTAAATGCTTGCGGAATGGATGTTGATATGATGGTGAGATTGATAGGAAGAGTAGATTTCCCCACTTTAGAGAAATTTATGAGTTATTTATTAGAAATTACTACCAAAGCTAAGCATATGAAAGTTACTACTCCAGCAGGTACCGATATTGAATTTGATAATAATCCGGAAAACCCAGTTGTTTTTGAATGTAGTAGATACGATGTACCTGGTTCTCATATGACTCCCGGGCAGATTGCTTGGGCTCCAAAATTTGATACCATTAACGGAGAAATTGTCTTTGACGGTTCAATAGTACCTCCAATTGTAGGAATTTTAAGAGAGCCAGTACGTTTAATAATTAAAAAAGGGGAAATTGTAAAAATTGAAGGAGGCAAAGAAGCTATAGAGTATGATCAATGGCTTAAGGGTTTTAATCATCCCCAAATGCTGAAACTTGCGCATATTTCCTATGGATTGCATCCCAATGCACGATTGAGCGGTGATGTTGTAGAAGATGAGCGCATCTGGGGATCCACAGAATGGGGAATTGGTAATGTTGGACCAATATTGGTTTATGGTGGAATTTCTGGTCCTTCTCACTCTGATGGTATTTGTTTAAATAGTTCAGCTTGGTTAGATAACGTTCAAATCCTGGATAAAGGAGTTTTTGTAGAACCAAAATTAAAAGAATTAGCGAAAAAGTTAGGGAAGTAAGAGGTGAGTATTTTAATGAAACGTAGAATTAAATTAATACTTCCTGTAGCAACAACAATCTGGAATGAGCCAGCCCTTAATGAGTTAAATAAATATAAAGATGAATCTACAATAATAGATGTTGTTAATATTAAGAAAGGTTCTGAGTCTATTGAAAACTCATTTGATGAGGTATGGTGTGCTTTGCCCACAGTCCAGGAAGTAATGAAGGCAGAAAAAGAACAATATGATGGAGTTATTATCTATTGCTTTGGCGATCCGGGTTTACAGGCTGCAAAAGAAGTAGCAAAAATCCCAGTTATTGGGATTGGGGAAGCAAGTGCCTATATAGCATCTTTGATTGGAAAGAGATTTGGGATAATTACTGCAGGTGAGCCAGAGGCAGGTTCTTACTTAGAAAATAATTTAAAGGTTTATGAACTATATCACAAATGTGTGGGTATTCGTTCTGTAGGAATCCCGGTGCTAAGTTTAATTGGATCAGAAGAGGAAGAACTAAAAGTTTTGCTTAAATTTGGCACTGAAATGCTCAATAAAGGCGCAGATGTACTTGTGTTGGGTTGTGGAAGTATGCTAGGTATTGCAGATAAAGCATCTGAAAAACTGGGTGTTCCTATTGTTATTCCAGCTGCTGCTGCAACAAAATTATGTGAAAGTTTAATTGCCATGGGATTAGCTCAGAGCAAAAAAGCATATCAATTTCCACCATCTAAGAAACGTTCTAGTTGATAAAAATTTTCTTAAAAGGAGGTATAAGTATAAATTAAATAAAGTATTATTTTTTATTTTCAATCAATTCTGCTATCTAAAAAATATTTAAAGGGGGTTTTAGTAATGTTTTCTTTAAAATTGAAATCTAAATTTATTGTATTGTTGCTGTTGTTTGCAGTATTAATGGCATTTAATACAGAGACTATGGCACAAACAGAGAAAATTGTTCGTGTTGTACAATCTTGGCCATTATATATTGATCCAGCTGTTGGTATGGATAATGTTGCAGCAACATGTATTCAGAATTTTTATGACACATTATTAACTATAGACGAGAATGGAGTACCCCAACCAAAAGTTGCTGAAAGTTGGGAATTTGATTCCGATACATTGACCTATACTTTTAAAATTAATAATAGCATTAAATTTCATAATGGAGATCAGCTAAAAGCTAGTGATGTGGTGTTTAGTTTAAAACGAATGATTGATATCGGAGAAGGTTGGGGTTATTTATTCCGTGGAGAAATTGAAGATGTATCAATTTTAGATTCGGAAAATGTGAAGATTACTCTTAAACGTCCCATTGGACCTTTCTTACTCTATCTATCCCACGTTGCGATTGTTAATGAAAAACAGGTTATAGAAAATGCTAAAAAGGAAGGCCCCTATGGAGAGTATGGAGATTATGGGAAGGATTGGTTACTAATGAATGTTGCTGGTTCTGGACCATATGTGCTAAAAGAGGTTAATCTGGCAGAACATGTGATAGGTGTTAAAAATCTAAATTATTGGCAGGAAATAGATAAGGATGCACCAGATTCATTCAAGATCATGGGTGTTACTGAGCCTGTAACTGTTCGAACATTAATTGCTAACAAAGAGCTTGAGATAACGGATGAATGGCAACCTACAGAGAACTATGAAGCTATGAATAAATTGCCTGGAGTAAAAGTTGCTGATTTAAGGACTGGGGCTCCTTTAGGCTTGATGTTTAACACTTCCAAACCACCATTTGATGATGTTCATTTTCGTCGAGCTGCTGTCTATATTTTTGACTATGCAGTTTGCCAGGAGCAAATTCTACCCACTTCAGAGCGTGCAAGAGCCATGATAAGTCCAGTTATTCCGGGCGGTGACGAAACACTACCTTTACTTGAAAAAGATTTAGATAAAGCTAAAGCAGAGTTAGCAAAATCTAAATATGCAACACAATTGGATCAATACCCAATTGAATTTTGGTGGAATTCAGTAGTTCCTGATCAAGAAAAGATTGCTTTGTTGTTCCAGAACAACTGCCAGGAAATTGGTATTAAGGTAAATATTGTAAAGAGTAGTTGGACCGTATTTGTAGATGCAGCTGCAAATCCTGATACAAGTCCTCATATCTTTCCAGTTATACAATCTTCTATTGCTTACCCCGAAGCCGGATCAATTTTATATCAAGTCTATCACTCTAGTTCTCGTGGAACCTGGTTTAATATGCACTGGTTAGATGATGCTACCCAAGCAGAGATTGATTACTTGATAGAGGATGCTATTGCAACTCTTGATGACAGTGAACGACATCAAAAATATCAGGGTATAATTAGAAAAATATTAGATCTAGCTTTAGACATAATTGCAGTTGAGATGCCTCAACGTCATGCATACCAAGCTGAATATTTAATGTGGCCTGCTGCTAATGCAACAGAAACGGGTGAGAAAATCAATCTTATGCCTGGTTTACGTATGCTGTTTAAAGATATGAGATTTATTTATTAAGTAAACTTAATATTAAATAGAGTATAATTTTCTTTTTGTAAGAGTAAGGAAGCGAAAACCTCCTTACTCTTACAAAATAGAAGAGGAGTTTATATATGATTCAAGTCGATAGGATGGTTCATAATTTTTGTGAAATGGTACAGATTTCTAGTGAATCTGGCGAAGAACAAGATTTTATACAATCTCTTTATGTAAAATTTACTAATGATTTGAACGCAAATTGCCAAATTGATGATTATGGAAATCTTATTGCCAAAATACCTGGTCGCTCCTGTGCTAGAGGCAATGTTTCACCATTATTATTTGCTATGCATGCAGACACTGTAAAACCTGGCAAGGGAATTAAACCTAATGTTTTAGATGGTTTTGTAGTCTCTGGTGGAGACACAATTCTTGGAGCAGATTGCAAAGCCGGGATAGCAGAATTTATTGAAGCAGTACAATCTGCAAATAATTACCCACCTTTAGAAGTGGTAATCACCAGAGAAGAAGAAGTTGGCTTTGGAGGAGCAAAAAACTTAAATTTTAACTTGATTACTGCTAAACAGGGATTTCTCTTGGATATGGATGTACTAGATAAGATAGTTGTTGGTGGACCTTCTCATATGTTTATAGATATAGAAATTATTGGTAAATCTGCACATGCTGGTATGGAACCTGAAAAAGGAATCTCTGCTATTCAAGCAGCAGCTAAAGCTATTGCAATTGTTAAAGATGGACGTATAGATTCAGAAACAACCTCAAACATCGGTATTATTCAAGGCGGTATTATTCGTAATGGTGTTCCCGAAAATGTAGTTGTTAAAGCAGAGACACGTAGTTTGAATCATGAGAAGTGCCTTTCAGTTAGTCAAATTATGAAAGAAGTATTTGAGATATCTGCCAGGACAATGGGAGCAAAAGCAGAGGTGAATTTAAATTTAGCATATACAGCTCATCGTATTCCCGAAGATAGTTCAATGGTAAAAATTGCTCAAAAGGCTTTAGAAAGTGTGGGAATTAATGCCCAAACTGTTGTTATTACTGGAGGATTAGAATCGGCAATTTACAATGAAAAAGGTATAGAAACAATTCCTTTAGGCAATGGAGTTCAAAATGAACATTCGACATCTGAAAAGATTGCTATTTCAGATATGAAAACTGTGGTTCAGATTCTACATTATATATTCAATTATTTTTGTAAGGATTAAAAGAATAGACATGATGAATATGAATATATTAGAAGCAATACAAGGACGACGAAGTATAAGGGCATTTAAACAAGGTCCAATAGATACGGAGACGCTAACGAATATAATTATTAAGGCTGCAATATGGGCACCTTCTGCTGGAAATAACCAGATACTGAGATATATTGTAATTAACGATGATATATTATTACATAAAATAGGATTAGTAAGTCCAGGCTTATCAGGCAATCCCCCTGCCTTGATTGTAGTTTGTCAAGATTCAAATGAGGCTCAGCTTAAAGGTGGGCTACAAGGTCCCAAATTTTTAGCAATTGCTGATGCCTCCATGTCTTCTCAGAACATTATCCTTTATGCCTATAGCATGGGTTTGGGGACTTGCGTGGTAGCTTCATTCCATAGCCAAGCTGTGCAAAAAATACTTAATTTACCCCAGTCAATAATTCCTATTTTTTTAATTTCAATCGGATATCCAGAATATATTCCCGAAAAAGCTCCATCAAGAAATAAGGAGATTATTTGGTTTAATGAGTACAAAAAATAATGATATCTTGTCCCAAGAGATTTATAAACCTCTTTTTGAGTTAATTTACTACATAATAGTTAGTTCTCGTAATCTTATAGATGAACCAAAATCATATGGTCCTTTGCGTATGCTAGAAATCGCAAGAAGATTATTAAATATATTAAGTTGTGGGAATATCAATTCGCCAATTAAAACTAAAGATTTTCTTAAGCACATCGAAATTACTAAGAATAGCATCACTGAAGGAGAAGACTCTTTTATGACAAATTTAGATAACTTAGTAAACGATGTAATTTCATTTTTAACTGATAACCAGAGGGAGGAAAACAAGTGAAACTTGGACAATTCATTCTTCGACGTCTGTTGTTGGGAATATTTGTTATTATTGGTTTATCAATACTTATTTTTACTATATCTCGGGTAATACCTGGAGATCCAGCTCGCTTAGCTTTAGGACCAAGGGCACCTGTAGAAGTAGTTGAACAGCTGCGTCAAGAATTATATTTAGATAAATCATTACCAGTGCAATATTGGATTTGGCTAACTAATGTTATGAAAGGGGACTTTGGCAGATCATTAGTTACCAGAAGGTCAGTAGTTGTTGATATAAGGGAGTATCTTCCTGCAACTTTAGAGTTAGTTTTTTTTACTGCAATTATTATGGTATTTCTTGCCATTCTTCTTGGTGCAATAGCTGCTAGAAATAAAGATAAATGGATTGATAGCCTAATTCGTATTTTTGCTTATGTTGGTGTTTCTATTCCAGCTTTTGTTTTAGCAGTATTTTTTATTCTTATTTTTGGGTATGCTTGGCCAATCTTGCCCGTACTTGGACGATTAAGTTCGCAACTAAGCATTCCAAGAGTTACTGGATTTATGGTCCTTGATGCCCTCATTGCAGGAAAGTTAAATATAGCTTGGGATGCATTTAAGCATTTGATTCTACCTGCATTCGCTTTAGCATTAGGACCTGCCTTTCAAGAAGCTCGCATTACTCGTTCCAGCATGGTAGATAATATGAATAAAGACTACATTTCAGCAGAAAGAGGATATGGTTTTTCTGAAAAAATAATTATGTTTAAATATTTACTTAGACCTTCATTAATTCCCACTGTTTCTGTAATGGGAATGGATATTGCAGCAACAATTGGAAATGCATTTTTGGTTGAATTGATATTTAACTGGCCTGGGATTTCACGTTATGGTATTAATGCTATGCTTTATAAGGATTTGAATGCCATCTCTGGTACAGTATTAATAATAGGATTAGTATTTGTGTTGACTAGTATCATTGTAGATATTATTGTGTCTTTTTTAGATCCAAGTATTCGTTTACGTGGCATCAGGGAGGGAGAAAATGGAACATAAAAAGGTAGAAATGAAAACTAAACAAGAAAATATTCTAAAACCTAGCAAATGGGGTAGATTTTGGAATAACATTTGTCGGAATTGGTACTATTTTTCTCGAAATAAACTTTCTGTTTTAGGTTTATCTATTGTCGTTCTAGTCATTTTATTAGCTATTTTCGCTCCATATATGACTCCTTACCCACAGCATGCAAGCTCATTTGTTGACTTTAAAAATGCAGGGCAACCTCCAAGTGCAACATATTGGCTTGGAACTGATCCTATTGGAAGAGATATTTTTAGCAGAATTGTATTTGCCTTACGAGGAGCTTTATTAATGTCCATTGTAGTATTAGCAATTGCTGTGCCTATTGGGACCATTCTTGGTCTAATAGCAGGTTTTTATTACAGGACAATTATTGATACTATTATCATGCGTATTTCAGATATATTTCTCTCTGTTCCATCTCTTGTTCTTGCTTTAGCTATTGCTGCAGTTCTCAAACCAAATATGATGAATGCCATGATTGCTGTAACAGTAATGTGGTGGCCTTGGTATACCAGGATGGTTTATGGTATGGCTTCTTCTATAAGAAATGAATATTTTGTTGTTGCTGCACAATTGAATGGTGCTAGTAGTAGTTATATTCTTTTCCGTGAGATTTTACCAAATTGTCTTTCTCCAGTTTTTACTAAAATGGCATTAGATGTTGGATGGGTTCTTATCATTAGTGCTTCACTCAGTTTTGTAGGCTTAGGAGAACAACCTCCTACACCAGCTTTAGGGCAGATGGTGTCAGATGGTGCTAGATATTTACCAGAACTCTGGTGGATGTGTATTTTCCCTGCATTAGCCATAGTAATAACAATATTAGGTTTTAATCTATTTGGTGATGGAGTTCGAGATATGTTACAATCTTCCCGTTAATAACTGTGAGACATTAAGAAGAAAGGAATATTAATGGATAAAAGAATATTACTAGATATTAAAAATCTTTTTGTCTGGTATAAAGTATTTGGTGGCTATTTCAAAGTACTAAATGGTGTTAATTTGGTAGTAAAAGAAGGTGAACGAGTTGGTCTTGTAGGTGAAGCAGGTTGTGGTAAAACTACCACTATGAAATCAATACTCAGAATTCTTCCACCAGGAGATTTTAAAATTCCTGAGGGTGAGATATTTTATAAGGGGAAGGATATTCTCAAGATGAATTCTAAGGAAGTTCAGAACTTACGTTCCAGAGAAATTGCCATGATTTTTCAAGATCCAACAGCAGCATTAAATCCAGTTTTTACTATTGGAAGCCAGCTTGGAGATGTAATTAGGCATGCAGATATTTTTAAAGGAAGTAGACATCAAAAAGAAATTAAAGATAATTCCATAAAAGCACTTAAAGAAGTTTATCTTCCCGATCCAGAAAGAATGTTAGTAAATTACCCCTTTCAGTTAAGTGGAGGTATGAGACAAAGGGTTTGTATTGCTATGTCTATATCTTCTCCAAGAAACTTGCTTATAGCTGATGAACCGGGAACTTCATTAGATGTTACCATTCAGGATCAAATTCATCGACTATTAAATGAGATTGTAGATAAAAGAAATACAGCCATTATTTTAATTACTCATTCGTTAGGGGTAGCTAGAGAAATGACTGATAGAATTTATGTCATGTATGCAGGAACGATTGTTGAAGTAGCTACACCTGAAATACTTTTTAAAAATCCTATCCATCCTTATACTAAAGGTTTGCTTGCATCAGTACCAAAAATATCAGGTGGTGGAATTGCTAATGGTATTCCTGGTAAACTTCCAAACTATTTGAATCCCCCGTCAGGATGTCGCTTCCAGCCGAGATGTGAATGTGTAAATCCAATTTGTATAGAAAAACCTCCACAATTACATGAGATTGAAAAAAATCATTTAGTAGCTTGTCATTTAACACAGAGGTAAACAAATGGAACAGACAAAAAATAATAAAATATTAATGATTGAAAAATTAAAAAAGTATTTCAATATTGGCAAAGGTAGACAAGGTTTTATATATGTTCGTGCGGTAGATGAAGTGAATATTGATATAAATTATGGTGAAACCTTAGGATTAGTAGGAGAATCCGGATCGGGGAAAAGTACCATTGCTTACACAGTTGTAGGTATGTATCATCCAACTTCTGGAAAAATAATATTTAAAGGTGAAAATATTGGTAAGGAGGCATCTAAAAGAAGGCTATCTTCAAAAAAGGAAATTCAGATTGTTTTCCAAGATCCTGGATCATCATTGAATCCTAAACAGACAATTGAGCAAATCCTTTCTTTACCATATAAAATCCATACTAATTTAAACAAAAAACAGTGTCAGGAAAAGATAGTTGAACTATTAGAAAAAGTTGAACTTTCTCCAGAATACCTTTATAAATTACCCCCTTCAATTGGTGGGGGTGAAAAACAGATGGTTGCTATTGCTAGGGCTTTAGCTCCAAATCCATCTTTAGTTGTTCTTGATGAACCAACTTCAGCCTTAGATGTATCAGTCCAGGCTAAAATTATAAATAAATTAATAGATTTGCAGCGAGAGATGAATTTAACTTACTTATTTATAACTCATGATTTAAGTTTAATGAGAAATGTTGCAAATAGAATTGCTATAATGTATCTGGGGAAAATATGTGAGGTGGCAGAGGCAATTACTTTTTTTGAAAAACCACTTCATCCCTATACTCAAATGCTTATTTCTTCAGTTCCAGTAATTTCTGAGGAAGAAGAGCATCTAAAACCCAAAAAAGTGATTTCTATTGGAGAAATACCTAGTCCGGTGAACATTCCCTCAGGATGTAGCTTTCATCTACGATGTCCATATAAAAAAGATGTTTGCTCTAAAATAGATCCCGAGATGATAGAGGTCTCACCCGGACATATGGTTAGATGTCACTTATTTTACAGTTAAGAAAGTTTTTACTTTAATTTACAATTAAATAATGTAGTATATCTTGAATATTATAATTATGTTTACTTGGGAGTAAATAATTGAATAAAATCAATAATCATATTCTCTGGATTAATCCAGTAAATGAAATGGTCGATGTTGATCAGCTTATTTTAGAAAATGTTAACAGTGTGAAGCAGGATGATACTACAGTAGATGTAGTTTCTCTGAAAAGGGGACCACTACATCTTAATTATTATTACTATGATGCCCTGATTCTTACTGATACTCTACATCAGGTTAAAAAAGCAGAAAAAGAGGGGTATGATGCTGCAATAATTGGATGCTTTTACGATCCTGGTCTTCGGGAAGCAAGAGAAATCACTGATCACATTGTTATTTCTGCTCCTGCCGAGGCAAGTATGTTGGTCGCTGCTGGATTAGGGCATAGGTTCTCAATTATTGTTGCAAGTAATAAGTGTATTCCTAAAATGTACGAGAATGTTGTTAACTATGGTTTGATTAACCGTTTAGCTTCATTTGAATCAGTTAATTTAGGAGTGAATGACTTTCAAAAAGATAAAACGGAAACCTTAAGACGAATACATAAAGCGACAGAACGAGCAGTTTTTAATAAAAATGCTGAGGTTATTATTCTTGGTTGTACCATGCAATTTGGTTTTTATAAAGAGCTTCAAGAGGCTCTTAAAGTTCCAGTAATAGATTCTATCATAGCTTCTCTTAAATATGCAGAATTTATGATTGAACTTCATAAGAAATTCAATTGGATACACAGCAAGGTTTGTAGTTATAAATCGCCACCAATTTCTGAAATAAAAAAATGGAATTTATCAGACCAATATCCTGGGATGGAGGATTTATGGTGAATAAGTATATATTAAGTGGGAATAGTGATTAATAATGACTACCGGTATCATATTCAACATAAAAAAATTTGCCATCCATGACGGTCCTGGTATCCGTACCACCGTCTTTCTGAAAGGGTGCCCGCTGCGCTGTCAGTGGTGCCATAATCCTGAGAGTTGGCTCCCTCAACCGGAGATTGCCTTTGATCAGGGAAAGTGCATCAAGTGCTATCAGTGTCTTTCCTTATGTCCAAATAAAGCCATTACCTTAAAGGGTGATTATCCCTACACTGATAAGAGTAAATGTGTACGCTGTGGTACCTGTGTTTCTCACTGTCCCAATCAAGCCCGAGAGATTATCGGCAGAAAAGTAACCCCACAGGAGGTTATGCAAGAGCTAAGGAAGGATTTAATCTTCTATCAGGAATCCAATGGAGGAGTTACCTTCTCCGGAGGTGAACCTTTGGAACAGATTGACTTTCTCTCTTCCCTCCTTTCCCTCTGTCAGAAGGAGGGCATCACCAGAGTGGTAGATACCTGTGGCTATGCCTCCTGGTCTAATGTGGAGTGTATCCTTCCCCTGGTTGATCTGTGGCTCTATGATCTGAAGTTACTTGATGAAGAGAAACACAAGCAGTATACTGGTTTCTCTAACCAGACTATCCTAGAGAACTTAAGGCGACTTTCTGGGGAAAACAAGAATATTGAGATTAGAATACCCCTCATCCCGGGGATTAATGATGATAAGAAGGAGCTGACTGAGATGGCTGGTTTTGTTCATTCCCTGGCTATAGCTCAGGTGAGTATCCTACCCTTTCACCGGCTGGGTTTGGATAAATACCGCCGTTTAGGTTTAACATCCAAAATGATGCAGATTCAGGCTCCTTCCGGGGAGCATATTCAGAGTATCATACGTCTTTTTAGTAAGACCAATGTGAAGGTAAATATAGGAGGATGAAGATGAATCCTAAAATAGCAAGATTAAGAGAAAAGAGTATTACCATCAAGCCTCATATCGATATCGAGCGGGCTAAACTGATAACTGAGGCTTACCAGCTCTATCAGGGTAAGGTGCCTACTCCCATCTTGAGGGCTTTAGTTTTTAAGTATTTACTGGAGCAGAAGACCATCGCCATTGATGAAGATGAACTAATTGTGGGAGAGCGGGGTAGTGCTTCTAGTGCCACTCCCACCTATCCCGAGCTTTGCTGTCATACCTTGGAAGATTTAGATATTATCCACAAGCGAGAGAAGATCTCCTTCCAGGTCAGCGCTGAAGTGAAGAGGATACAAAAAGAGTTGATTATTCCCTTCTGGCAGGAGCGCTCTATCCGTCACCAGATCTTCTCTCTCATGGATCAGAGCTGGCTGGATTGCTATCAGTCTGGTATTTTCACCGAGTTTATGGAACAAAGGGCACCTGGCCATACGGTGGCTGATGGTAAAATCTACCGAGAAGGCTTCTTAGACCTCAAGGAGAAAATCAAAAAGGCTATTGCATCTATAGACTTTCATCAGGATAAGGATGCCTACCAAAAGCTTATCCAGCTGAAGGCCATGTCTATCTGCGCTGAGGCAATCATCACCTTGGCTCATCGCTATACTCGACTGGCTGAAGAGCTCTCTGCAAAAGAAAAAGATGTCAAAAGAAAAGAGGAATTACTTGCTATTTCCGAGGTCTGCCGCCGAGTACCGGCTAAGGCTCCCCGTAATTTCTGGGAAGCCTTACAGATGTACTGGTTTGTCCATCTGGGAGTCATCAGTGAGCTTAACACCTGGGATTCCTTTAATCCCGGACACTTAGACCAACATCTGTTACCTTTCTACCGAGAGGGATTAGAAAATGGGACACTGAATCAGGAGAAAGCCAGAGAATTACTAGAGTGTCTCTGGATCAAATTCAACAACCAGCCTGCTCCCCCTAAGGTAGGAGTCACCTTAGCTGAGAGCGGTACCTATACTGATTTTGCCAATATCAACAACGGAGGACTCACTCCCGAAGGAGAAGATGGAGTCAATGAGGTTACCTATCTTATCCTGGAGGTTATAGATGAGATGCGACTCTTGCAGCCTAGCACCAATATCCAATTGAGTCAGAAGAGTCCAGACCTCTTCTTAAGGCGTGCCTGTGAGATTATTCGTAAGGGCTGGGGACAGCCATCTGTCTTCAATGCCGATTTAGTGGTTGCAGAATTGCTAAGACAGGGCAAAAGCCTCAGCGATGCTCGAGAGGGTGGAACCAGTGGCTGTGTAGAGACGGGAGCTTTTGGTAAAGAGGCTTATATCTTAACCGGTTACTTCAACTTGGTTAAGGTATTGGAGATTACCCTCCACAACGGATTAGATCCAGTAAACGGAAAGAAGATCGGCCTGGCCACCGGTGATCCCAGAACCTTTACCAGTTATAAAGAGCTGTTTACTGCCTTTCAAAGACAGCTGCACCACTTTGTCGATATCAAGATAAAAGGCAATCACATCATCGAACAGCTCTATGCCCATGCCATGCCTGCTCCCTTCTTGTCCCTCATTGTAAGTGACTGCATAGAAAAGGGGATGGACTATAATGCCGGTGGTGCCCGTTATAATACCAATTACCTGCAGGGCGTAGGTATAGGTAGTATCACCGACAGCCTATCTGCCCTCAAGTACCATGTATTTGACCGCAAGAATCTGAGTATGGATACCCTTCTTTCTATCATGGCTAACAATTTCCAGGGAGAACACGAGATATATCAACTCTTGAAAAACAATACTCCCCGATATGGTAATGATGATGACTATGCCGATAGCATCATGCAGGAGGTCTTTAATGCTTTCTACCAGGAGGTGGAGGGACGTCCCAATAGCAAGGGAGGAAAGTACTGTATCAATATGCTGCCCACCACCTGCCATATCTACTTCGGTTCAGTAGTTGGTGCTACCCCTGATGGACGTAAAGCTGGTGAACCCTTATCAGAAGGAATATCCCCAGTACAGGGAGCAGACCGTGAGGGTCCCACAGCAGTGATTAAATCAGCAGCCAAGATGGATCAGCTGAAGACCGGTGGTACCCTCTTGAACCAGAAGTTTACCCCCTCTCTCTTAGAAGG
Source organism: Atribacterota bacterium (assembly GCA_028717805.1). Taxonomy (NCBI): domain Bacteria; kingdom Pseudomonadati; phylum Atribacterota; species Atribacterota bacterium. The sequence goes on along the minus strand of JAQUNC010000025.1, from coordinate 14,179 downwards.
AGAAAAGGGGTTGGAAAGTCTCACTCATCTCATCAGGGGTTACTTTAAGTTAGGTGGTCATCATATCCAGTTCAATGTGATAAAAGCCGAGACTCTTAGAGCTGCTCAGAAGAATCCAGAAGAATATCAGAACCTCATTGTACGAGTAGCCGGTTACAGCGACTACTTCAACAACCTCAGTAAGACCCTGCAAGATGAGATCATTAGCAGGACTGAGCATCAGTGATTAAAAATTAACTGTTATTCAGAAGATAATTTGGAAAATCAGCAGGAATAGTTCTTATAAGTATAAGAACTATTCCTGCTTCTGTTTTTTATGCTATTTCAATTTCTACATGTTCGTTTTTTTCTTCATCATAGACATCACAAATCTTACCGGAAAATTCTGGATCATTCATGGCTTTATTGAGTTCTTCCATATCAAAGGGGATTTCCTCTCCACCAATTTTAACGGTGTCTTTTCCCATTTTATTGGCAATGTTAATTCCCCATTTTACCAAACTGAAAGGAACTTTAATATTAACCTTTGGTTTGTTATCCTTGGTAACGTTAATTTTAATGAACCTTTTTTGCTTACTGATGACAGATTGCTCCTCGCTATTCTTTTCTTTATCTGTTGATTTCAAAGCATCGATAAGGTTAATTGCCTCTTCATGAGTAATTTTTCCTTCTTTTAGCATATCTAGAACCTGTTTAATTTCTTCTTTCATTTTACTTTTTCTCCTTAAATTTATTAATTAAAATTAGCTTTCTTGTAGTAAATTAATCGCTTCTTCCACTGAAATCTCTTCATTATTAAGAGCATTTATTATTTCACTTCGGCTCATGTTTTTAATTTCATCGAATAAACCTAAAGCCGCTAACAATTTATCCAGCCTGTTTTTAACAGTAGGATAAGAAATCCCCATTCTTTCCTGAACTTCCTTTATATTTCCCCGAGAGCGAAGAAAGGTCAACAAGAATTCCCGGTCTTCTTCAGAAAGAGAGATTAGTTTGTTTATAGGAAAATTTCCCTGTACCTTTGTGTTGCATTTACTGCATCTTAATTCAGTGATATTCATTCTAGAACCACAAGCCGGACAATTAGTAGGAATGTTGGGCAAAGCAAACACCTCCTTTTTAATTTTTTAAATACCATAAATTAATTTATCTTATTTATTTATTAATAATTATAATATATATATTAAATATGTCAATAAAAAAATAAATAAAATTAATATATTTATAAAATATATTAATAATTCTATCATATGACTCTTTAAATTAGAATAAAATCGATACTATGGCTCAAGGTAACAGAATTAGCCATTTCCCTATTCAAACTGGAATATTGCTTTTGAAATTGTGTCAATATTAAGTAAGTTAATTGTTTAGTTTGATTTCCTCCAGATATGCTATTTTAAAATAAATAAGGTATAATTTAAGGAAAAATAAAAAAATGGAGATAAGTTATGGAAAGAGAAAGAACAAAAGAATTAGAACTATTAACAAAGATTAAAGAATATGATACACCTTCGGTAACCAACATAGTTGCTACTTACCCTAATCATCCCCTATGTCTGGGACTTTATCATCCCTGGAGCCAGAATTGGTATACAGATCAGACTATTCACTGTATGTTTCCGGAACTGGGCAGAACAGCCGGTTATGCTGTTACTTGCGTATATGGTTTACCTGATCCTGCATACTCACGTCTTTCTTTTATGAATGTCATTGATGCTTTAGAACAATCTAAAAAGCCGACCATACTAATCATTAAACAGAATTTTCCATCCGAAATAGCGGATAAAGTGGGTCTTTCCGGAGGCAATATGACTACAGCACTAAAATCAATCGGTTGTGTGGGAGTTATTTCTGATGGTCCTTCCCGTGATATAGATGAGATAAGACCAATGAAGTTTCAATATATGTTGACTGGGGTAACACCGGGACATGGGGATATGGCTGTTCATGCCGTTAATGTACCGGTTTCAGTAGCTGGTATGGATGTATATCCAGGAGAAATTATTCATATGGATGAGAATGGAGCTTGTAAATTTCCAGTAGATAAGTTAGAAAAGGTAGTAACAAATTTAGCCTTAATACAAAAGGAAGAACAGGAACGTATGGAGACATTATCCCAGGCGACCACGTCTGCCGAGATAAGAGCAATCTTTGCCGGTAAATCATAAGCTACCCCAAGACAGAACAAACTCAAACATATTCACAAATAAAATAGTAAGGATAGCATAGACAGACCTGTTGAGATATTATTCAAATCAGAAAGAGCATAAAAAATTACTTATCCCATAGCAACCTATAAATAAAAACTATAATTATTAGGAGCAAATTACTTGGGCTATTTTTTCATATAAATGATACAATAGTGAAGAAATAAAAAAGAGAAGGAAAATGATTGAAAATAGGGTGCCATGTTTCCATTGCTGGAGGTATTGAGGAAGCTGTTGCCAGGGCAAAAAGTTTAGGAATCAATGCCATGCAAATCTTTTCTAAAAATTTTCTCACCTGTCAGGAAAGATGCTATATTAAAAAAAGAAATCAACTGGAATAAATTGAAGGTTATTCATCTTAATGATTCTAAATATAATTTAAAATCTAAAAAAGACTGACATATGCTATTAGGGAAGGATTTATTGGTTAAGGAGATTTAGCATGTTAGTAAATCATCAAGCAATAAAAGATTTGCCTTTTATCCTGGAAACTCCAAAAAGAAGTGAAGAGGACGACAGAAGAAATATAACTATAATTAGAAGAATGAGGAAATAAGAAATGAAGTTGAATGGAAAAAACTTGCCTAACAAATGCCCTGTCATTAAAAACCCTAATAACTTATTTCTAATAATGTTGCTTAGCTGAATAATAAATATTTTTCTTCTTTCTAATGCCTACTCTAAGACAGAGTATAAAATTGAAGACCTTACTTTTGATAATAGTGCCTTTCTAACGGTAGATGGGGTGTAATTACATTATCGTATCTGGCAACCTTTATCTAATATTTTATTTGGAAATATATTATTGATTCATGGGTTAGGTGGTTCAAGGTTTAGCTGGCGGTTAGTGGCATCGGAACTGGCTACTAGTGGCTATATGAAGAACCACCCCAAAATTTTTATACAATATCTTACTGACTTTCTAAGATAGTTTAATATGGTTGTAAAATTAATAAAAATGTATTAATGATAGATTCATAGTATCCGGAAATACCGAGACAAATCCGTAGTAAAATTAACTTTCTTAACCAATTTTGTTATAATAATAACTCAGTTATTTTATTGGATTAGATTTTTACAGTATACTTTATACTGGTATACTATATACTGAGTAAAGAGGTTCTCAAGGGGAAGCCTTCCCCTGTAAAATCCGTTATGTTATTATGAAATATACTCGGCAGAAGGTAACATGAATTATTTTGAAGTGAGAACAAGAATAAAAGCTAATATAGAGATTTTGCAAAAAATTAGGGCAGAGCAGAAGTCTATTTATGCTCTGGAACATATGCTCGGTTATCACATAAATGAGCTGGAAGAGCTGAGGCCACACAAGAGAAATATAGAATTTATGGCACAATCAAATTATGATGAACAACCTGATCTGGTAGATTTATGCCACTGGTTAGAGCGAGTAAGTAATATTGAAACAAGTATAAAAAAGAATGAAAAGATTATTATCAGACTATATGATAGACTCTATGTGCAAATAATATTTAAGATACTAGAAGGAGAAGCGTTAAGTCCCATAGATATCTTTTTTTATCATAGTAAAAAATATATTGAAAAAATTAGGTTGGGCGAAATGACTTTTCAGAAATTGGTAGAAAATTATAACTGGGAAACGGAAAGATTTAACGATTTGGATTAAGAGACCTCATTTCTGCCCATTATTCATTTTTATTTCAAATAAAGGGGTAAATAAATTTTGAAAGATTCTAATAATACACAAATAGTAACGAAAAAAGAGGCTGCGAAAGAAATAGAAATGGTTAGTAAGAGAATTGCTTTGCTACATCTTGCTTATGCTAAAACGTTAGTAAATGAGCTGGGAAATGAAAAAGGAGAAAAAGTAATTTTAAAGGCTATCAAGTATTATGGTAAATTAATAGGGGAAGAGGTGAAGAAAAATATACATGATCAAGGCTTAGAGGCAACTCCTGATAATTATGGTAGAGGAAAGTCCAGGGATCTTCCCAGATATGGTATGCATGCAGGGAGAGAGACCTTTGAGAGCGGGGGAAGAAAACGAAGAAAAAGTTATGGTTGCGTTCTTGGTAAACTATGGCGGGAATATGGTGAGGAGGAATTAGGTAGGCTATATTGCTATGTTGACTTAGCTAAATCTATGTATTATAATCCACATTTTAAACTGGTGCATACAAAATGTATGCCCGAGCGGGAAGATGAAGAATGCGAATTTGATGTAATTCCGACTACTGAAAAGGAAAGAGAAGAATTTTTTAGCGAAGGAACTGACTGGACGAAGATTGATAGGGGCGTATAAGTGGAGTCTATTTTATGGTGCCGAAGGGGGGATTTGAACCCCCACAGGTGTAAAACCTACTACGCCCTGAACGTAGCGCGTCTGCCGATTCCGCCACTTCGGCTAGTAAAACATGGTAGCCAATTCCAGAAACTACAATTAAGAATACTTCTACCTAACAAATAATAGCATAGATAAATTTAAGTAGCTTGTCAAGGAGAATTATCTGAGAAGGTTAGCAAGGTTTGAGAAGTATTTTCTTGGAAACAACTCTACGAGAACGAAAAGAATAGGAAGTAAATATAATTAAGGAGAAATTGTTTTGAATAATAAAAAAAGAATTGTTGATTTGGATTTAGGAGATGTTGTAAAACAGGTTTTCTATATAAAGGAAGCAGAATTTAGATTGCGAAGAGATGGTAAGACTGTAGATGGTTTTTTGAGAATATCTGATAGCAGTGGTGAAATAGAAGCTATTTATTGGGATATATCAGATAAGGAATTATCTCAAATTGAGAATATGCAATTTGCTCAAATCGCAGGCCAGGTAATTAAAAAGAAAAGTGACGGACAGATACAGATGAGCATAAAATCTTTAGAGTCAGCACCGGAATCATCTTTAGAGGATTTTATACCAGCTACACCACTGAATGTTGAGGAATTAATGCAGGAAATAGACCATAAAATCTCTTCTATAAAGCATCAGTATTTAAAGGCATTATTACTCTCCTTTTTTGATGATCTGATTTTAAGGGGAAAATTTAAGAAGACACCGGCTGCTAAAAAATTACATCAAGCGTATAAGGGAGGTTTAGCAGAACATACCGTTAACGTCTCAAGGATATGTGAGACTATCTGTCAAATATATCCTCAGGTTAATAGGGATTTTCTTGTTAGTGCTGCACTTCTTCATGATATTGGAAAGGTAGAAGAATATCAGCTGAATGGAGTTATTGAGTATACCGATAAGGGGAAACTAATCGGACATATAATTATGGGAACAGAGATGGTTGAGGAAAAAATTAAACAGATAAAAGATTTTCCAGAAGACTTAGCGGTTATGTTCAAACATACTATCTTAAGCCATCATGGTAAATTTGAATTTGGCTCACCTAAGCTTCCCAGTATTCTTCCAGCTATAGCTCTTTTTTATGCTGATGATACTGATGCTAAAATCAATGGATTAATTGGCTTGAAAGAACAGAATAAGAATGTAGATAAAAAATGGAGTGATTGGGTCTGGTGGTTAGATCGTTCCATTTACCTGGCAGAACAGGTTATAATGGAAGATAGTAGTAAAAATTTTGAAGAATAAATAAGCTAAAGATTTAGCTCACAATAATTTAAAGATAACCAACAATAATACAGCAGGAGGAAGATTATGCATGATAGACTGACAGATGCACTTTCCGGGAAAAAAGCGGATTATCTGGAAATAAGACTGGAGGAATATGAATCAACCAATATTCGTTTTCAAGGAAAGGATATAGAGAAGATTAGTAGTTCTCAGGAAAAGGGAGGCAATGTCCGGGCATTGGTAAAAGGAAGATGGGGATTTGTTACTTTTAATCGGTGGGAAGATTTAAAAGAAAAAATTAATCAAGCTATTGAGATTGCCACTCTTATTGGCGATAAACCAAGTAATTTAGCTCAGGTAGAGCCGGTGGTAGATAATATAACAGCTGACTATAGCAAAGATTTTAGACAGGTTAGTTTAAAAGAAAAATCAACTATGATGAAAAACTATAGCAATATTATAGTTAACTTTAGTCCCAAGATACAATCATCAATTGTAGATTATACTGATCGCTTTACCACAGTACATTTTGCTAATTCTGAAGGTACCTATATCAGACAGGAACGACCTTATCTCAATATACACTTTACTGCCATTGCTCGTGATGGCGATGATGTTCAGATGGCCAGTGAAAGTATTGGTAGTATTAAAGGATACGAAAAGGCTGAACGGCTTTCTTCTCGAGCACAGAGAGCAGCACAACGTGCTGTTAAGTTATTACAGTCAAAATCTGTTCCTGGTGGTCAATATACGGTAATCCTGGATCCACTCCTGGCTGGAGTATTTATTCATGAAGCCTTTGGTCATTTAAGTGAAGCTGATTTTTTATATGAAGATCCGCGAATGCAAAAGTTAATGGTATTAGGAAAGAAGGTAGGCTTTGAAGAATTGAATGTGGTGGATGACGGTTCTTTACCAGGATTGCTGGGATCCTCTAAATATGATGACGAAGGAGTTCCTACCAGGAAAAATTACCTTATCAAAAAAGGCATTATCACCAGCAGGCTTCATTCCCGGGAAACTGCTGCTAAAATGGGAGAATCTGTTACTGGAAATGCTAGAGCTTTAAGCTATCATTTCAAACCAATAGTCCGCATGACTAACACCTATATAGAGAAAGGCAAAACACCATATAAGGAATTATTCAATGATATCAAAAAGGGCATTTATGCCCGAAAGTTTTATGGAGGAAATACTACCTTTGAGATGTTTACCTTCAGTGCCGGTGAGGGTTATATGATTGAAAATGGAAGGATTACAGAACCACTTAGAGATATAACATTGACTGGTAATTTATTTGAAACATTGTATCATATTGATGGTATTGGCAATGACCTGAAAATTATTGAATCCGGAGGGGGTTGTGGTAAGGGTGGACAACAACCTTTACCAGTAACCTTTGGTAGTCCTCATATTCGTATTAGAAATGTCGTGGTAGGAGGGAAGTAGGAATTATGCAACAATTAATGGCTAAGTTGAGAAAGAAAGTAAGTTCTGGTGAACTTTATAAGGTTAATTTTAAATCAACTCCGGTTGAATACGAAATGAATCAATTAAAGTCAGTAAATGCAGAAGAAATGGAAGGATGGGCTTTGAGGCTTATCAGTAATGGTAAAATAGGATTTTCTTCTTCCACCTCAGAAAGTCAGTTTGAGGCAATGGTTGATATGGCAATGGCAGTAGCCCAATTTGGACAGGTTGCACTGTTTGATTTTCCCGGACAGATTAATGCTGACCAGGAGGATAAACTAAAACTCTATGACCACTTGTTATCTGAAAAAAGTATTGCTGAGATGATAGAAATTGGAAATAATATTATGAACAGAGTCAACTCCATAAATGCTGAATTGCGCTGTGATGCAGGAATTGTCAAGCAAGAGGGTAAGATTCAATATTGGAATACCTATGGCGCCTCCTTTACTTATCAGAAAACCATTTTTTCTAATTCAATCATGATTCAGGATACTCAGGAAAATGATATGATGATTTTGATGGAGTCCAAGCAATGGGGTCAAGCTAATTTTTCTCTGGACTCTCTCTGGGAAGAGGTGAAGAAAAAAATAGAATGGAGTAAAGAAATTGTAGAGGTAGAAAATGGTTATATGCCAGTTATATTTACTCCCAAGGCTTTACTGGTCCTGCTACTCCCCCTTATGGCAGGTTTAAACGGAAGAATGATTAATAGAAAAATATCTCCTTTACAGGGAAAAGAAGGTCAGCTTTTATTTAGCCCATTGCTTTCTATGGATAGTGATGGAATAATTGATTATGCAGAAGGAAGCGCTCCTTATGATGATGAAGGGATTGCTATGCAGAAATTGCCCTTAATCGAAAAGGGTATCTTGAAGAATTATTATTATGATTTACAAAATGCTGCAGAAGCAGGAGTAAAACCTTCCGGTAATGGCCTTAGATATAGTTTTCATACCTCACCTTCCCCCGGCATTAGCAACCTGATCGTTTCAGAAGGAAATACCTCCTTTACTGATATGATTAAGGACATCAAAACCGGAATCATTGTTGACCAGGTATTGGGATTAGGGCAGGGTAATATTCTTAGTGGCGCTTTTTCTAATAATGTTCAGCTGGGTTACAAGATAGTTAATGGAAAAATTGTCGGCAGAATTAAAAATGTAATGATAGCTGGAAATGCCTTAGAGGTCTTAAAAGATATTATTGCTATAGGTAATAAAGCGGAATGGATATCTGGTCGATATTATTTTCCGCCTATCTATATTAAATCAATATCAGTATCAACGAAAGATTGATAATGTGTTAATCATTCTTCACGCTCTTTATTAAATATAAAAAAGAGTGCCCATATATAATAAAAAATAAATACTAAAATTAGTAATAGTCATAGGGAAAAGAATATGTTAAAAATTTTAATTATAAGACATGGAGAAACTTTTAGTAATGCTGAAAAACGCTTTTCAGGTCATCAGGATGTTGACCTTACTGAAAAAGGAATTTGGCAGGCAGAACAGTTAGCAGAGCGTCTGGCAGAATTTCCGATTAAAGCAATTTATAGTAGTGATTTAAAAAGGGCTATCCATACTGCCAGTATTATTAACAAGAGACATCAGTTGAATCTTAGCACTGAACCACTATTCAGGGAAATCTGCTTTGGAGAGTGGGAGGGATTACGTTTTGAGGAAATTAATACGGAAAATAATAAGGGCAATTGTCCACATTGGTGGCATGAACCTTGCCAACCTCTCCCTGGTGGAGAGAGTATTTCTGATTTACAAAGAAGGGTTTTAGATGGTCTGGAGAAGATAATTGATGAACATGATCATGATGAGCAGTATAATACTGTTGCTATTGTCTGTCATGGTGGAGTAGCTAGAATCATTATTAGTATTGCTCTGGATATTCCTCTGGAAAAAATCTGGTATATCAAGCAATATTCCACTGCTTTAAATATAATCTTTTATCAGAAGCATAATATCTATTTTGTCGAATCGATAAATGATATCAGTCATCTTAAGGGAAAGGAACCGGTTAAATTAGTTGAAGAATAATAAGATTGCCAAAATTATTAGCGATATTCATCCCATTGATCATATTATCCAGAAAAATACTTTAGAAAGTTTTGATAGGTTAACTAAACCACGAAAAAGTTTAGGGAGACTGGAAGATCTGGTAGCCAGGGCAGCTGGTATTTATGGCCGTTTGAATCCTGTTATAGATAGAAAGGTAATATTTCTGATGGCTGCTGACCATGGAGTAACTGATGAGCAGGTCAGTGCTTATCCTTCCGAAATCACTCGTCAGATGGTATTAAATTTTTTAAGAGGTGGGGCTGCTATAAATGTATTGGCTCACCATTTTGATGTGGAGATAGTAATAACCGATATAGGAGTAAAGGGAGAGTTATGCCGGAAATCAGGCATTTTTCAGAAGAAGATTGCCTCTGGAACTAATAATATGGCGAAAGAATCAGCTATGACCAGGGAAATGGCAGAAAGGTCAATGGAGATTGGATTTGATGTTTTTGAGGATACTTTTGCACAGAAGAAGATTGATATGATAGGATTAGGGGAAATGGGGATTGGTAATACTACTGCTAGCAGTGCCATTGTTAGTCTATTAACTGACGCTAAAATCGAGGAAGTAGTGGATCGAGGAGCAGGTCTTTCTCCTGAGGCAGTATACCATAAAATTGCAGTACTTAAGAAGGCTATTTCTTTAAACCAACCCGATCCTGATGATCCTTTAGATGTACTGGCAAAAGTAGGTGGATTTGAGATTGGTGGCCTGGTAGGATGTATTTTTGCCGCTGCAAAAAGAAGAATTCCCATAATAATGGATGGTCTAATATCAGGAGCTTGTGCTTTACTGGCAGTAAAATTAAATCCTCAGATACATGATTATCTCTTTGCCAGCCACTGTTCCAGGGAAAGGGGACATAGCATTGCCCTTACCTATCTGGATATGCTCCCTATCTTTGATCTGGGTATGCATCTAGGGGAAGGGACAGGAGCAGTTTTTGGTATGAGCTTTATAGAAGCGGGTTTTAAATTACTTAATCAGATGGCTACTTTTGATGATTTAATGACCATTAAAGAATAAGTACGGGTTAAGAAGACAAATCAATCCTCTTTATAATAATAATTTGGAATTTAAAAGATGAATAAATACAAACCTAAACTCATTCTGATTACGGGTGGAGTACGAAGCGGCAAGAGCTCTTTTGCTGAATCGCTAGCCTCAAAAATCGGTGAAAAAATTACCTATATTGCTACAGCACAGGCCTTAGACGAGGAAATGTCTGAAAGAATAACAGAACACCGTAAAAGAAGACCGAAAAACTGGCAGACATACGAGGAACCTTATCAGGTTGAGAAGATTATTCAAGAGATTGGCCATAAAACAGATGTTATTCTGATTGATTGTCTGACTTTGCTGGTCTCTAATCTTATGTCTGATTGTCCGGATGAGCAATCCAGAAAAAATCTTTCCTCAAAAATCAAAGTAAAAATTAATGTTATTGTTAACGAAGCATTAAAATGCCAGGCTTCTGTTATTATGGTATCCAATGAAGTAGGACTGGGCTTGGTTCCCACCAATATAACCGGACGTTTTTTTCGGGACATACTGGGTCAGGCTAATCAGGCTATTGCTCTGAATGCGGATCGGGTATATCTTATGGTAGCTGGTATTCCTATGTTAATAAAGGGGAAAAGAGATGGGTAATATAGTCAGAAGATTTTTGTTAGCACTTTCTTTTTTGACAGTCCTACCGGTTTCTTTACCCTACTTTAGGAAAGAATTTGTTGACCAGGAAGTTATTAAGGAGGATTTATCGAAAGCCAGCATCTTTTTCCCCTTAGTTGGTTTGCTCATGGGGGGTATCCTATTTACCATTTATTGGCTGCTGAAACTTATTGATTTACCTGTTCATCTAGAAGCAGGATTTATTCTTGCTGTATGGGTGGTATTAAGCGGAGGCCTTCATCTGGAAGGATTAGCTGATATGATAGACGGATTTTTTGGTGGGCAAAATAAAGAAAATATTATTAGTATTATGAAAGATGGTTCTATCGGAGCAAAGGGAGCTATTGCCTTAATTATATTAATTCTCTTGAAATATCTTCTGTTAATCAGTTTAGCTGAGACAGTTAAAGGGGTATCACTACTGCTGGCTCCTATGATGGGAAGATGGGCTATGGTTTTAACAGCTTATCTGGGGAAACCTGCCTCTTCTTCGAATACCTTAACCAAGATGTTCACTAATTATTTAGGAAAAAAAGAATTAGTTGTTTCAACTTTATTCACTGTTGGTTTTAATTTTCTAATATTATCCCCCAGTTTTATCTATCATGCCCTTGTTTTATTAATCATAACCGGATGTATAACCGGTAGCCTTATTGCTTATTCCAACAGAAAGATTCAGGGAATTTGTGGTGATGTAATAGGTGCTATCAATGAAATAAGCGAGCTGGTTGTGTTACTTGTATCTTTTTTAACTATTAAATAAAAGGATTACATCTTCACATAATTCAACCCTTTACAGAAGATACAAATTGGTTTGAAACATCATGACAAAGAATAAGTTGATTTGTCCTGGTTTAATCTTTGTTCGCTAGCTTGTAAAATCATTCTAAGCATTTTTCCATAGGATATCCCATCAAATTCAGCCATTTTAGCCAGATGTCCATCCCAGCACCAGCCGGGATTGGGATTTACCTCCAATAGTTTAGGAGTCCCGTTACTATCCAGTCTCCAATCAAATCTACAGTAATCCCTACACTCCAACCTTTCCGATAACTTCAAGCAACATTCAATAATAAATTTTTCTGTATTTTCAGGAAGATTAGCAGGAACCGACTTGATATTCCAGTAGGGAGGGTCTGGTAACCATTTAGTTTCGTAACGGCATATTTTGGGTAAATCTTCAGGTCAGGCAGAATAATCAGCCATAATTATTGGTAGTACTGTATAAGGTTCAGGAGGATTACCCAAAATTCCCACACTCAGGTCTTTGCCAGTAAGAAATTCTTCAACTAGAATTGGTTTATCATAACCATATTTCTCTCTAATTTCAGAGATGGCATTTACTATTTCTTCAAAATTATTAGCTACACTTCTCTGGGTTATTCCAAAACTGGAATCGCCGAAATTAGGTTTGATGATTACCGGAAAATTGAAAGATAACTCAAAAATAACATCATTTGGTTTTATAAAAAAGGCTTCCGGTACCGGGATATCCATTTCTCTTGCAATACCGCGAACTAGTGATTTATCATAGCAAAAAGCCAGGCATTGAGGGCCTGAGCCGGTGTAAGGTAGATTAACAATTTCTAAGAGAGAAGGAACATGCAGTTCTTTTCTGGCATCATTATTATAACCTTCATCACATAGATTAAAAACTAAATCAATCTTGCCTTTTTCTTTTAGTTTGGTTAGCTCATTGATTAAAGCGTCATGATTATTCAAATAAGTAAACATAAAATCTTTTAATTCACTCAATTCTGATTTTAGCTGGTCAATTGTATAAAGATCATCATCATCAAAGACAGCTGAAGGCTTTAGGGGATCTGTTTTGCTCGGATCTCCAAGAATTACCGCTACCTTTTTTAATTGCCTGCGTCCTTTTTTTCTGAGAGGTGTCCATTCTTTTTTAGTTATTGCAGTAGCAATTAAACATTTTTCCATCATTCCTAAATCCTGGTTTCTTTTAGAGTGGGGAGTCATTGATCCGTGGAAGGTTATTTCACTAAAACCAGCAGCGTTTAAAAGCTCAGTCAGATTATCTTGAGAATAAAGTCTTTCGGCATAAAACTGATCAGCTATTATACCTTTTTCTATATGGCTAATCACTTCCCGAGAAATAAGGCGTTGTTTGTCCAGGGAAAGCGAACGTTCTCTACAGACAAAATGTTTTTTATCTATCCACTCCCAGGAGCGAGGTTGAAAGTGCTTTTTTAAGTAATCTCCATCAGTAACCTGGATCAGTAATTTTCCCCATGGCTTTAGGGTTCTAAAAACCTCTTTTAATACCCTTAAATCGTCTTGTATCGTTTCAAAATAACCAAAACTATTTCCTAAAATCATTACCATATCGAAAGAATCATTGGCAAATGGTATCTTACGAGCATCTCCTTCTTTAAACTTGACATTAAGATCTTCTTTCTTTGCCTGAGCTTTAGCCTTCTGGATTAAGTAATGTGAGCGGTCTAATCCTTCTATATTTTGGAAATTTCTTCTACTTAATTCTATAGAATGTCTACCCTGGCCGCAGCAAAGATCAAGTATTTTATCATCTGAAGAGGGTTTAAGGATGCTTAAGAATAGATCAATTTCAGAGGAAGTAATACTTAAGTCATCTACAATATCTCCGTCAGTCTTTAAATATAAATAATTAAAGATCCTATTCCACCAGTCAGGTCTTACATGTTGTTCTAAATTGGAAACCGGTCCGAGGAATGATTTCTTTTCCTTATATTTTTTCTTTCGCTGGGGAGGTTTATCAGTAGAAGTTAAACCATTCATAATCTTGTTTTTACCTTCTTTCTCACAGATTATTATTCAAACTAAGTATAGAAAATTTATACTTATTTTTTATAATTAATTTTAAAACAGTCATTTTAAATAATAAAATTTAGTTAGTTATATTAATTTCTATTCAATATAACAAGTTGTAAGAAAAAGTCAATAGTAAATATTCATCTGTTTATCGGTGGTTTTAAATAGTTAAATTTTACTATTTCTTATAAATCATAAATAGCATTAAATTCTACTTTATTGTCACTTAATATTTTTTCTATTCTATGAATGTCATCAAAGTTAAAACTTAAGCATATACCGCAATCAGAGCTTAAATGACGGGGCACCGGGATAAGCTTAACAACAAGCCCTTGTTTCTTTGCTAAACTTTCTGTTTTGATAGCCCCGCTGGTTGAA
>JAQUNC010000024.1 GCA_028717805.1 Atribacterota bacterium | reverse complement strand
CCTTTAATTTGAAATTCTTTTAACAAAGTTAAAACTGTTGATATGTAGATTCTGGTAGCTCTAAGAAGTTCTTCTCCCAATGTCACATTTAGAAGCGACACTTTTTTTGTTAAACTCAATTTTCCTTCTGCTAAAAATATTTTCCTCACCAGAGAATATCCATTGCTATGCAGTCCAGAGGAGGCTAATCCAATGACAAGATCTCCTGGAACAATATCACATCCAGTTATAATCTTTTTCCGATCAACAATTCCTACAGCAAAACCTGATAAATCGTACTCTCCATCTCTATAAAATCCAGGCATTTCTGCAGTTTCCCCTCCTAATAAAGCGCAGCCAGCAATTTTACAGCCTTCGGTAATTCCTTTTATAATACTAACCATCTTGCCTTCATTTAATTTACCAGTAGCCAGATAATCCAAAAAGAATATCGGCTTGGCACCACAAGTCATGATATCGTTGACACACATTGCTACTAAATCAATTCCAATGGTATCATGTTGGTTTAATAAATTTGCTATCATTAGTTTAGTACCGACACCATCGGTACCAGAAACTAAAACTGGATCTTCAATTTTTTCATGGGCTATAGAGAATAATCCGGCAAAATGACCAATTTTGCTCAGAACACCTGGTATGTGTGTAGCATGAATCATTGGAGTAACCTTATTAATAATATTATTTGCCAACTCAATATCAACTCCTGCCTTCTTATAAATCTCACTCATTTTATACTATTAATCCTTTCTTTTATGTTAAAATACAGGGCAGAGAAGTTCTAGGTTGAGTGTATCAAATTTCGAGTTTAAAATACCAAGATTACCACATAGTTCTTTAAACTAAAAATTTATCCATTCTTATATTTTAGCATTATTTTGGCTTACCGCTAATTACTTATCACCAATCACTGATCACTCATTACTTGTTCTATACTATAATGGATATTCACCACTGAAACAGGCAGTACAAAAATCAGAAGGTTTATTCTTCTCAAAAACTCCAGTCAATCCCTCCAGACTGATATACCCCAGGGAATCCGCTCCAATCCATTGTCTTATCTTCTCAATTGAAAAACGATTAGCCCACAACTCTTCTTGATTGGGTGTATCAATACCATAATGACAGGGAAAATTTACAGGAGGAGAACTAACTCTAACATGTACTTCCCTTGCTCCTGATTTCTTTAATAATTTCACTAATTTACGGCTGGTAGTTCCCCTGACAATTGAATCATCTACCATAACTATTCTTTTCCCTGTTACAATACTGACAATTGCGGAGAGTTTTATTTTAACTGAATATTCTCTCAACGCCTGATTGGGTTGAATAAAAGTTCTACCTATATAAGGGTTTTTCAATAAACCTTCCTGGTAGGGTATACCAACTTTATGAGCATACCCTAATGCGGCAAATCGCCCTGAGTCAGGAACCGAAATAACTATATCGGCTTTAGCTGGCTGTTCTTGAGCTAATCTTTGACCGATCCTTTCCCGTATCGCGGCAACATTTTCTCTAAAAACATTACTATCAGGACGAGCAAAATAAACATGTTCAAAAATACATAAATTCTTTTTAGTGCAAGGAAGTATTTGTTTCGCCTTATAATTGTTCTTTTCAATTACTATCATTTCTCCAGGTTGTATTTCTCTCAAATATTGAGCCTCTATTATGGAGAAAGCACTATCTTCTGATGCTAAAACAAAGCCATCTCTTGTCTTTCCTAAAACAAGAGGGTGAAAACCATGAGCATCTCTTAAACCTATCAATTTATCTTCTGTCAAAAGAACCAGGCAAAAGGCACCCTTTAATTGTAGCACTATCTTCTCTAAGGCCTTTTCTATATCCTTTTCTTTAGTTACTTCAATTAACTTACAGATCAATTGGCTATCAGTTTGACAATTGCTTGGATTCTTATCATGTGATTCCAGTATTGCTCTCAACTCACTCTGATTAATTAGATGACCATTATGAGCCAGAGCAAAAGAACCACCAGTAAATTGTTGCAATATTGGTTGACTATTTTCCCAGCTATTAGAACCAGTAGTGGAGTACCGTACATGACTGATAGAAGCTATTCCCTGTAAGGTGTTCAATATGCCTTCCTTGAAAACTTCAGCTACCAGTCCTAGATCTCGATAAATCAATATATTCTTACCATTACTGACAGCGATACCGGCACTCTCCTGTCCTCTATGTTGAAGAGCAAAGAGTCCTAAATAGCTTAATTGAGCTATATTGCTCTTCAGATTTTTATGGTAAATACCAAAAACGCCACACTCTTCATGCATTATTAAAATTCCTCTCCCAGGCTTTTATAATTTGCTCTATCTTTAAATTAACTAAATTACCAAACCTTAAACTATCTCCTTCCACCTGTCCTAATATCTCTAAAGGTGCCTGATATTTAAGAGCAATATCCTCTAGTAAAGCTAAATTTTTCTGTGGAAGGGAAACAATAATACAAGATTGAGATTCACCAAAAAGTAGCGCATCATTTCTGGTTTTAGCCTTTTTCTCAACTTTTATTCCTTTTTTCCCGGCAACACAGCATTCTGCTAATGCCGTTATTAGCCCTCCATCAGAACAATCATGAGCAGAAGACAATATTCCCAGAGCAATACTTTCCCGGCAGGTATTTTGAACTGATTTCTCCAGTTTTAAATTAATTTGGGGAGGCAGACCTTGTTCTATATTATAAAAGACCTTTAAATATTCGCTTCCTCCCAGTTCTTCTTTGTTTTCACCTATCAGGACAATTAAATCACCATCATTCTTAAACGACATGGTACAAACCTGATCAAAATTATCAATAATTCCAGCCATTCCAATGATAGGAGTAGGGTAAATAGCCTCGCCATTACTTTCATTATTTAAACTTACATTGCCACTGATAACGGGTATTCCCATTTCCTGAGCAGCCTTGCTTATCCCTTTAACTGATTTTTCTAACTGCCAGAATATCTCTTCTTTTTCCGGATTCCCAAAATTAAGATTATCAGTTATGGCTAAGGGACGGGCACCTTTGCAGGATAGATTGCGTGCTGCCTCAGCAACTGCAATCTCTCCACCTACAAATGGATCTAAATAACAATACCTTCCATTACCATCAGCAGTAAAAGCAATTGCTTTTTTGCTTCCTTCAATTTTGATAACTCCAGCATCATCTCCAGGAAATAAGATAACCTCAGTACCAGCAGAGCTTATTTGATTAAAATCATTATAAATTCCGATTTTACTACAAATGTTTATAGAGGATAACAGGCTTAACAAAGCCTGGTTGTAATTCTTAGGTTGTAGAATTTTTTCTAAATCTAACCTCTGTCTCTCTTTTATTTCTACAGGAAATTTACCCTGGTAATTACGAACAGGAACTCCCTCCGCTAAAGATTTTGCCGGTACTTCTGCAACTATCTTTTCTCCCTCTTTTAAACGCAATAAACCATCTGGGATTACTTTTCCAATAACAGTATACTCTATACCCCATTTATCAAATATTTTGCCAATCTCTTCCTGATTATCCCTTTTGGCAATTAATAACATTCTCTCCTGGGTTTCAGAGAGCAATATTTCCCTGGGAGTGATATCATCTTCCTTTTTTGGTACTAAAGAAAGATCTAATTCAATCCCACAATTTCCTTTACTGGCCATTTCACAGCTGGAGCTCACCAAACCAGCAGCTCCCAAGTCTTGCATTCCTAATAGCAAGTCTTCATTTACCATTTCCAGACAGGCTTCAATTATCTTTTTTTCTAAATAGGGATTGCCCTGTGGAATAGGTGGGTGTTTTATCTCCTGGTCTACTTCTGATAGCTCTTGTGAAGCAAAACTGGCACTACCTACCCCATCCCTTCCGGTCTTTTCTCCTGCCAAAATTACGATACTACCAATCTCCCTGGCTATCGCAACCACAATATCTTCTTTTTTTACTAAACCCACACACATTGCATTTACCAGAGGATTTTCCTGATAACTATTCGAAAAATAGGTCTCCCCGCCAATGACCGGCACTGTAATGTTATTACCATAAAATGACAGGCCTTTTGCTACTTCTTTAACTAAATATCTTGTATGGGAATCTTCCCAATTACCAAATCGGAGAGAACCTAATATGGCAACAGGCCTGGCTCCCATAGCTAGAATGTCCCTAACCACTCCTCCTACACCGGTAGCGGCTCCATGAAAAGGCTCAACTGCTGAAGGATGATTATGGCTTTCAATTTTCATTACCATAGCTATCCCCTCTCCTATATCAATAGCTCCAGCATTTTCTCCAGGTCCAAATAAAACCCATTCCGCCCGAGTAGGGAAATGCCTTAATACCGGTTTGGAGCTTTTATAACTACAATGTTCAGACCACATTGCAGAATAAAGTCCTAATTCTATATCATTTGGTTCTCTCTTTAAAGTCTTAACAATTTCCTGATATTCTCTTTCGGTAAGATTATTCTCTTCCAGAATTCTCTTTAAATTCATTTCCTGACGGTCAATACTGCTCTTATTCATTATAGGCTCCTTTCCTGATTTACATACTATATCCTAACATCACTTCAATTTAATTGCCTTTACACCGCCATGATTTTTCCAGTTCCTCTAATGGTAAATTAACCCATTGATTAATTTTTAAATGATTTCCCTTGACCATTCCAATTCTTTGAAATGGTATCTTATCACTTCGGGCTATCTTAATAAAGTTATCAATATTAGAGGGATCAATACTGACTATTATGCGGGATTGTGTTTCCCCAAATAAACAGCAATCAGAACGAATATCAGATTTTAGTTCTACCTCTGCTCCCAGACTGCTTTTCAGGCATGATTCAGCTAAAGCAATGGCTATCCCTCCCAAGGAACAATCGTGTGCTGAAGAAATAATTCCTTTTTCAATCACTTTTCGACAGAATGATTGTATTTTTTTCTCCTTTCTAAAATCAAGAACAGGAGGCTTACCGCATATTAGTTTATGCGCAATTTTCAGATACTCACTCCCTCCTAATTCCTCTAAATTTTCACCAAGCAGAAAAATCAAATCATTTTCCTTTTTAAAATCTAAAGTACAAATACACCGGTAATCATCAATTATCCCAACCATGCCAATAACAGGTGTGGGATATATTGGCTTGCCTTCATTTTCATTATACAGACTAACATTACCACTGATTATCGGGATTTCAAAAAATCGACAGGCTTCCGACAAACCTCTTATCGCCTGTACTAGTTGCCAGTAACTATCGCTATTCTCCGGTGCTCCAAAATTAAGACAATCAGTAATAGCCCTTGGTAACGCACCTTTACAGGATAAATTTCTGGCTGCTTCAGCTACTGCAATTCTTGCTCCTTGCAATGGATCAAGGAAACAATATCTGCCATTACCTTCAGTAGTTAAAGCAAGGGCTTTCTTGCTTCCTTTAATCCTTAAAACTGCAGCATCATCTCCAGGTGGGATAATAGTATTAGTTTGAACCTGATAGTCATACTGTTGATAAATTTCTTCCTTGCTTGATAAATTAGGAGAAATTAGCATATCAAGCAAGATTTCATTATAATGATCAAATTCTTTAATTTTTTTCCAATTAATGTAATTTATTCTTTCCAGCCATTGTGGTTTTTTTATTTTTCTTCTGAAAGTAGGGGCTCCTTCTACCAGTGAGTGAATGGGAATACATGCTACAACTTGTTTATTATCTTTAATGGTAAATTTCTGATCATCAGTGACTTGTCCAATAATAGCTGAATCTAAATCCCATCGTTTTAAGGTTGATAAAACCCTTTCTTCTTTTCCCTTTTTTACTACTACTATCATTCTTTCCTGTGATTCAGATAATATGATTTCAGAAGGACTCATATTAGCTTCTCTTTGCGGAACATTTGACAACTCAACCTCAACTCCACTTTCTCCTCTGGCAGCCATTTCACTTAGAGAACTAGCTAAACCGGCTGCACCGCAATCCTGCAAACCAATAACTTCTTGGAATTGTGCTAATTCCAGACATGCTTCAAGTAATAATTTACCAGCAAAAGGGTCTCCTATTTGAACAGCTGGTCGATCCTTATCTGATTGTTCGGTAAGTTGTACTGAGGCAAAAGCAGCTCCACCTATCCCATCACGTCCAGTCTTTGCTCCAATTAAGATAATAGAATTACCTATTCCGCTTGCCACTGCAAGAATTACTGCTTTCTTCTTTACTAAACCTACACACATTACATTTACTAAGATATTCCCTTGATAACTTTCTGAAAAGACAGTTTCTCCACCGACAGTAGGTACTCCAATACAATTTCCATAAAAGGAAATACCTCCTATTACACCATTATATAAATATTGTGTTAAATCTTTTTGAAAATCACCAAAACGAAGGGAATCCAGAAGAGCAATAGGTCTGGCACCCATGGTAAAAATATCCCGCAGAATACCACCTACTCCGGTGGCAGCACCCTGAAACGGTTCAACCGCTGAAGGGTGATTATGGCTTTCCATCTTCATGACTACTAAAATTTCTTCACCAATATCAATTATGCCTGCATTCTCTCCCGGTCCCTGAATCACCCAAGGAGCTTTGCTTGGTAATTTTTTCAACAAAGCTTTGGTACTTTTATAACTGCAGTGCTCACTCCACATGACCGCAAAAATACCCATTTCCAGTTCATTGGGCTCACGCCCTAGAGCCTGACATATTAATTGATATTCATCAATGGTTAGACTCCACTTCTGCCATATTTTATTCTGTTTCAACTTTGGCATAGATGAGTACTCCTGTTACCACAGTTATTTAGAGGAAAGATATCCATTCTTAAATAATTTATCACAGACTTAAATATAAGACGACCATCTATTGAACCCAAGCAATCTTCCATACATCTTTCCGGATGTGGCATCAGACCGAAAATATTTCTTCCCTTATTACAAATTCCAGCAATATTATATAGGGAACCATTGGGATTCGCTTCTTGAGTAATTTTCCCTTGATTGCTACAGTAACGAAACAAAACCTGATTATTCGCCTCTATTTCATCTATCGTATTTTGATCAGCATAATAGCAGCCTTCACCATGAGCAATAGGTATCTTTAATACTTGTTCTTTTTGGCACAAGTTGGTAACAGGTGTATTGATGTTTTCCACACGAATATACTGCCATTTACAGGTAAAATGAAGACAATTATTCCTTATTAAAGAACCTGGCAATAGTCTCGCTTCAGTCAAAATTTGAAAGCCATTACAAATACCTATCACCAGACCACCTTCTCTGGCAAAATCCAGAATGGATCTCATAACAGGAGCATAACGGGCTATTGCCCCAACTCTTAAATAATCACCATACGAAAATCCCCCTGGCAGGACAATACAATCATAACCAGTAATATTTGTCTCTTTATGCCAAAGCAATCCAGTGGGAACCTTTAAAATATATTTTAAGGAATAATAACAATCATAATCACAATTTGAACCGGGAAACTGAACTACACCAAATTTCATTTAATATTCCTCTATGGTATAAACATAATCTTCAATAACGGGATTAGCCAATAGCCTCTGGCACATATCCTTAACCTGTATTTCTACTTCAGTCCTGGAATTGTTTTCTATTTGTAATTCAATCAATTTACCGATCCTGACATCCTGAACGTTGTGAAATCCTAAAGCCAGGAGAGCTTTATAAGTTGCCTTACCCTGGGCATCAAGAACATCCTTTTTTAATTTGATATGAATTCTTACATACCAACACATATAAATATAATCCTTAATTTACAACCATTATTAATTTATTGAATTTTTGATAAAATCATAGATTTCCTGTAAGGCATCAGGCAAACGAGGGATATCTTTAAACCATTTTTTACCGGTTATTTCATTGGCAAAAGCACAGTACAAAATGGATAGAAACAATTTTAATTTGGAAGGTAGTGGTTGTGGTTTTTGTTTTACGTATTTTTTCCAATTAGCAGGATCTTTTTCTTTGGCTTTAACAACATCTTGATACCAATCGCTCTGACGGTAATAAAGACGGATAATCTCCTTGCTAACTGGCATTCCACGATAGGTAAAACGGCATTCATCCATAGTACCCACTACATCAACCAAAACAACATTCTGTTCATTATCCAGAGCAAATTCAAACTTACCATCTTCATTTTTAAGGCTTATTTTTTGTACTTCTTTACTAATCATCTTATTAATTCTTAGAGTTATTGAATTTATCTCCGCTATTTTCCGATGTGGAACCTTAGTTATCTCCTGGGCTTCCTGCCAGCTAATATAACGGTCAGTTGCTTCTAACTTGGTAGATATATCAAGATAGGGTTTTCTTAATTCAATTCCTTCTTTGGGAATTCTATCCAGTCCCAAATCTTCCAACCTTAATTCCCCTTCTTTTAACCTTTTAAAAATACTGGAACCAGCAGGAAGTGTATTACGATAGATAATTTCCAAGGGAATTAAAAAATTACCCTTTTCTTGTTGATAGACCTGATAATCATAGGCTTTTTCATCAGTAAGTTGGGGTTTTAATATCCTATATAATTTGGTCTCCAGAGTATTGATTGGTTGCTTGATTTCAGCAAGAGATTTCACCTGTTCATTTTCAACCATACCTAAATAGTGGGTCATAATTCCTTCTTTTTTAATTTTTTCAAAAAAATAGGCAGCAGTAATGCATAAAGCCACACCTTTTTGATCAATATGGTCTGGCATTTCACCCCAATCAAAAACAGAGTAACGATCGGAAAAGATAAATCTGCCAAGCCCAGGACACTCCCTGGTAGGAGTTTTTAAGACCACTAAATCTTTTACGCTCCCCATTTTAAAACTCCTTCTACTATTTTAATCATTGTTCAATTCCCTGATTGATATCTAAAGCTTTTATCTTCTGTTCCATCTTCTTAATAAAAGATGCAAGTGTTTCAGCAATTCTATTATCCTGCAGAGCTAGAATTCTTGCCGCTAATAAGGCAGCATTAGCAGCATTATTGATGCCCACTGTTGCCACAGGTACACCTATGGGCATCTGCACTATAGATAATAATGAATCTAATCCTTCCAATGTTGGTGTTTTAATGGGCACTCCAATAACTGGCAGTACGGTCTTACCAGCAATCACACCAGGTAGATGAGCAGCACCGCCGGCACCGGCAATAATCACCTTAAATCCTCTTTTAGAGAATTGATTAATATATTGAAAAAGAAAATCAAGCGAACGGTGCGCAGAAATAGCCCTTAATTCATAACTAATTCCCAATTCCAGTAGAATTTCTGAAGCTTTGTCCATAATGGGTTGATCGGAAACACTACCCATAATAATACTAATATCCATCAGAACCTCCTTAATGAAAAATTAATTTAGCATATATGATTCCTTATTTTGAAAATAGTATTGTAGTAGTATCGGAAATTATTCTGAAATTATGATACTACTAAAATATCTTATAAAAACAAAAAATCCAGACTAAGAGCATTCCATAATAAGAGTGGAACCTCTCCGCCTGGGATTTTAGCCCTACGGTGTAGCATAGCATATACACTTTGCACCACTTGGTTCGAACCCTGCTTGACAAGTATGAGTATGAAATTTTAATCCAGCAGGTGAATCCCTAAGATGCACTTCCACTCGTAGCCTATTGTGATTTACGGTCACCTGGTAGAAACGCTTTCGCCCTATTCGAAAGCTTATACGAGTTTTATGATAATTTTAAAATATCTGATGAAAATATAGCATTCTTCTCCAATATTGTCAAATAATATTAAAATTTAAAATATTACTTTTTTCTATAAATATAGCTCATAACATATTAATAAAATTCAATAATCTTACTGACTTTACTGGAAAAACCATAAAAAGTGATTTAATAATTGCAGATTGATAATTTCTGAATTATCACTTTATTTATCCAAAGGTAACAGACTAAAACAAGCTCTCACTTTTTAAATATTTGCCATAGTAAAGGGCAAATCAAATCAATCATTTTCAGTAGAATATAACTAATTAAAATTATTCTGGTCTCATTAATAAGCAAGTAGTCAGAACCTTTTTCTGGATAATATTATCAGTCATAGTTCCACTAAAGTCCTATCGTTCTGGTATATCCATGGTGTGATCGGAGCTTATGCCCATCTCAAAATACTCATCCTCCGGAAAATATCTACTTATATCCAGGAACTTTACTTAAAAAGAGCACCTTGCTCTTTTTATTAGTATCTTTCTTCAATATCGAATTCTAATCTGTAGATGATTATATTATTTTATTTCATATATGATACGAACTGATTTAAATATAATCCAGGTTTAAGAGAAACTTAACTAGAACAATAGCTATTGCTAAAAAAATGACTAGAGAAAAATAATATCTAATATGGGCTCCTCTTAGTTGTTTATGAATTTGTGTTCCTACTTGAGACCCAATTAAAGAACCTATCAAAATACAAGTCACCAATTCAAAATTTACATTTCCCTTCAAAAAATGGCTTAAACTTCCATATCCTGCTATAAATATGGTTTGAAAAAGACATGTACCTATGGCTATACTGGTAGGTACTCCTAATAAATAAATTAAAGCAGGATTCATAATAAACGCTCCTCCTATTCCTAAAAGCCCGGTAAGTATTCCAACTCCAAATCCTAAAGATATTAAAAAATAAATTGAGATATGCTCTATACTTGAAATGGGGAGGGAAATCATGGGTGGAATCCTTACCTCTTTGATTTTCTGTGAAAATATTGTATCAACTATTCCTCCCCGGGGTGCTCTTCCTTTTGCTTTTCTGCTTTCAAGAAACATTGATATTCCTACAATAGAAAGAAGAATCATATAAACTATACTTATCCAAAAATCCATTTTGCTAATTAGAGAGCCGTGAATTAACATATTCCCTAATTCTTTCAGCCACATGAGTATTTGACTGCCCAATTCTACTCCAATTAGTGAACCAATGAGAACAAATCCAGCCAGCTTATAATCGATGTGGCCAAAACCCTTATACCTTATACTACATGCTATTGAAGTGCCCACCATCTGGAAAAGACTGCTTCCTATGGCAACATTGTAAGGAAGATTAAATACTGCATTGAGAAGAGGTACAAGCAGAAAACCCCCTCCTACTCCAAATAAACCAGCTAAAGCGCCAATAAAAAATCCAATTCCAATAAAACTGATACATTGAATCATTTTAAGAATCTTTCTATTTTTAACAGTCTATTTCTTTGCTAATTATATGAAGATTATGCCAATAATTTTTAAGGTTTATAAAAAATTACGGAATGACTATTCCATTCCTGGTTGCTTCAAGAACAGCTTTTGCTGATTCAGTAATATCAGGGGGAAAACCAACAATTCTAAATATAATAAGGAAACCAACTACCCATAATATTAGCATACAAATAATCCATAACACAAATCCATATCTTAAGAAATCCAAAGGGTGAATTATTCTTCTATCCGTGCCAGGGTATGCGCTAAGCGCATAAATAATTGCGTTATTTGGAGTTCCTACAATAAGAAAATTAGCAAAAAAAGTATCAAAGGCAGTAGCAGGTCCAACAGCCCATGGCATTCATGCACCACCAGAGTGTAATCCCATAGGAACAGTAATCGGGCCAAGAAGAGAAGTTGTGGCAGCATCACTCATAAAATTAGTCATGACTCCTGAAAAAAAGCTTGCTCCAACTAGCAAAGGCAATTCCCCATTGATTCCTAAGGACTGGACACTGTTTAAAAAGAATCTTGCTAACCAAAGTGCGGCTCCACTATTTTGTAATAATGCTCCCATGGTCAAAGCACCACAATACATAAACCAGGCGTTCCAGGAAATGTTGGATAAGATTTTTTTCCAATCCACAATTCTAAAAATGACAGGAATCATTAGGGCAAGTAGTGCCGGGCCGCCTAATCCAAGGGTATCGCTTTTGGTTATCCATAAAAAGAGAATAACAAACATCATTAATAGTATTAATAGTTCACTTATCTTCATCGATCCCATTTGTATATTTTCTTTTTTTATATCTTCAAATCCTGGGGTTAAATCTTTTATACTTGTTTTACGAAAGACGAAAAGTAAATAAAGAACCACTGCTATAGCTAGTATTGGAACTAGAGGCATGCCATAAGCCATCCATTGAGTGAAACTCATGGAAACATTGTAATTATCAAAAAATCCCATCATAATTGCATTTCGTCCTCCAGCCGCCGGTGAACCTACTCCACCAACATTTAAGCTGAAACAAAGGGTAAAAAGGAGCAGCTTAGCCAAATTGGGATCTTCTTCTATCTGGCTACCTTTATCCTTTGCTCCTTTTAAAGCACCTACATATATTGCCACCATAATAGGAGTCATAAAAGCAGCTATAGCATGAGCAGACACAAATGCACCTAAGAGGGACATAGAAATAGCTATAATAAAAAGAGGAAAAATAAATCCTTTTACCCACCCTAAAATCCAACTGGCTAAACGTTTATGCAAACCAACTTCAGTGACCACTACACCTAAAGCCAATACGCCTAAAAGAAAGAGAGGAGCATCCCCACAGAAGGTTTTACCTATCTCGGCTTTAGGAAGTAGGTAAAAGAAATAAGCAAGAAAGGGCATCAAAATGCCGACTAATCCGATTGGTATAGCTTCGGTACAAAAAAAGATGGTAGCCATAGGAATAATTCCCAGAATTAATTTTGCCTTCCAGGCAGCTTGAGTGACGCTATCAGCAACACCTGTTTTAATCATATTGTCACTAAAGCCATATTCGTGAACAACTTCTATTAAACTCTCTGGTGTAGGAATTACAAAAGCAATAAATATAAAAACTAAGAATCCAGTAATTAACCAAAACAGATTACTATCTATTGAAATACCTTTTTTAAAAATATTGATATTTTTTTCTTTCATTTATGAAAAATTCACCTCTTCTGGCAATAATTGCCGCTTTTACTTAAGAATAATTAAAATAATTTATTTTATTTTAGATATTTCTCAAAAATATCCAGTTTTTTCTCTTTAACTACCATATTGAATATTTCATTCTTTATTTCTGCCGGCAGTAATTCAATACTTTTAGTTGTTGATTGATCATACTTTGCTGATGGATATTTTTTTAACAAGATATCCTTCTCTTCTTCATTACAATATACCTTTAATACTTTCATTCCGGCCAATACTTCTTCCGTCAT
Source organism: Atribacterota bacterium (assembly GCA_028717805.1). Lineage (NCBI taxonomy): Bacteria > Pseudomonadati > Atribacterota > Atribacterota bacterium. Next base: position 22,323 of record JAQUNC010000024.1, on the reverse strand, counting down.
GTTTTCTAAACCAGCCTGACATAGTTTTTGGTATCTCTGTTCGTTAATCCATATGTTAATTGGTATTTTATTCATCATCATATCCTTTCTTTTCTGAGATTATGAATTTATGGAAAATAGTCTGAAGACGGGTTGGCGCTGCTTTAGATATTTCTCGTTACAGAAGGGGGAACCAAATCCGTATTTCTCAGCAGATTCCAACATTACTTGAAATACTTCTGGTCTCATCAATAAATTAGTAGGTTGAACCTTATCTTGAATAATGCTACGAATCATTGTCCCACTAAAATTCTGTCGTTCTCTGGTATGTCCACAGAGTCCTGAATAAGTCACTTCCTGGCAAATAGGACAATACCACCACTCCAGTACGCGTATGGGTTTGATATTTAAACTTCCCTCGGGTATCTTATCAAAGATGCGGTGTGCATCGTAAGGATCATAATAGGAACCTACACCAGCATGGTCTCTCCCAAACATATGGTGAGTACATCCTAAATTAGATCTGATAATAGCATGCAATAATGCCTCTTTGGGTCCGGCATAACGCATATCCCATAAGACAAAGGAGACCATATGTATTTCTTGATTAAAATAATTTGAATCATTCAATTGCTGCTGACCTAAAAGAATTGCCTCATCAATATAATCACCCATGCGTTTAGGTCCAATGATACAACTAACCAAAATGCCGGTTTTTAGTCTTTCAACAGCAAGATTAGCATTTGTTGAAAACCAGGCTCCTTTCATTAGCCACTCATGACCGGTATGGGGAACATTCCGTGTTTGATGAGCAACAATACGTTCCCAGTCCTTCTCTTGAAAGATTTTACGTAATTGAAGAGGAGTATACCAAAACCGATCAAAAGGTGGTTGAAATATTGGCTCATTAACTAATTTAATCGGACCAGCAAGATAATAGTCACTCCATTCATCAAACATCTTCACACCCGGGTGTTTCTCTTCGGTTGTACCTAATACTGCTTGGGCAATTTTTTGCTTATCGTATTGATAGATCTCTTCAATATCTAACAAAGCCAAAGGCTGGTTTTGAAAACTTAAAATAATCTGGTCTCCTATTTTTAAGTTATTTTTATTGATAGTATCTCTATCCATATCCAATAAAATCGGTATCGGCCAGAGAGTTCCATCTATTAACTTCATTTTCTGGCAGACACTGTTTAGAGTGTTAGAATTCATAAAACCTTCTAATGGAGAAAAGAATCCATAAGCTAAATCAATGCACTCCCTGGCTACTCTTTGTGAAATTGGAATATGTTTTAACTTCTTTACTATTTTTTTTGCAGTATTAGATTCTAGTATTAACTCCTTAATAGGCTTGTTGCCATGTCCGGTAAAATTCATAAAATAACCTCCCTGTTTCTGATTAACATAACTCATCAAAATCTTTAAATGAATAGAAGCATCTCTAATTTAAACAATTAAGACCTAATTTTCTTATACTGTTACTTATTAACATCATATCGGCAGTAACCGTAGCTTATATAATCTCCTTAATACTGAAATAATATATTTCTTTTTTCAGTAAAAAATGTTCCTTTCTTAATCAGTATTACATTTCTTTTTTCTCTTTTTATCAGACATGCTGACCAGAAAGAAGGACTGATTGGAATGAAAAAACTTATATAATACTTCAAAACTGATTCTTAAAGAACCAGCTCCATACTATTCTTTATTTTTTCTCTTAATTCAATAAATGAAATATCTGTAAATTCCCTAGGTCTGGGTAAATTAATATTATAAATTTTATCCATTCTACCTGGTAGTTTACCCTCGATACAAATAATCCTATCAGCAAGAAATACAGCTTCATCCACATTATTAGTAACAAAACAAACAGTCTTTTTTTCTTTATTCCACATTCGAATGATCTCTTTTTCCATAAACATACGAGTCTGGGCATCCAGCTGCCCAAAGGGTTCGTCCATTAACATTATATTTGCTCCATTGGCATAAGAACGAGCTATGCCTACACGTTGCTTCATTCCTCCGCTTAACTGATTAGGATAGTAATTTTCAAAACCTTCCAATCCTACTAATTTGATATAATAATCTGCAATCTCCTGTCTTTTCTTTTTAGATACACCCGTAAGTTTTGGACCCATTTCTATATTACCCCTCACGGTTTTCCAGGGAAAAAGCATATATTTTTGAAAAATAAAACCAATTTGTGGATTTGGTCCAATAACTTTCTTACCATTTACATATACATCACCCGAAGTTGGCCTTTCAAAACCAGCAATTAATCTAAAAAGAGTTGTTTTGCCCGATTGACCTGGTCCTAGAATTACTACAAATTCATTACTTTTAGCTGTTATATTTATATTTTCTAAAACCTTAATTTCATTCTTCTTACCTATGTTGTAATTTTTACTTACACTTATACACTCTATAACATTTGAATCTTCCACTATTCTATTTCCTGCTGCATCCAAGGACAAACCCACCTTTCCAAATATTTTAATCCGATAGATAATAAAAATGAGACTAACGCAATAACTAACATTCCTACGATAATCTGGGCAACATTCCCAACATTCATGCCCATGACAATAATAAATCCAATTCCCTCTCGGGCTCCTACAAGTTCTGCCGCCAATACACAGGTCCATCCTATACTGAGAGAAATCTGTATACCAGCAAATATAGCAGGAAATGATCCCGGAAAAGTTACTTGTAGATGTTCTTGCCAATAATCAGCACCAAGTATACGAATGGCATCATATAATTCTGGTTCGACAAGGCGAATTCCATTATAAGAATTTACGACAATCGGAACAAAAGAGCCAATAAATATAATAAACACTTTTGAAGTTTCTCCAATACCAAACCAAAGGATAGCCAGAGATATCCAGGCAATAGGTGGCATTGGTTTAAATAGATCAAAAATAGGTTTCATAATAGCTCTTGCATAGCGATTAAAACCCATCAAAACACCAATGGGGATTCCAAACAATACAGATATTGTAAAAGCTACAAAAACTCTTTTTAAACTCACTAATAAATGTTCTACTAAAGTTTTCCCTGCTAATGGATTTTTTAATATATATAAGAATCTATTAAATACCTCAATGGGTCTTGGCAAATAACTACCAGCGATCCCTCTAACAACAATAAAATCCCATATTAATATAAAACTTATGATTGAGATAATACTGAGTATATTCCTATTTTGAAAAATGCTTATTATATTATGATATGGTTTTAAAGCCTGGGAATTCATCCTATCCATTAAATTACCTCCTCAAACCCGATACCAAACGTTTTTCGATTCTATCTACAATATAGCCAATAATAAAACCAGTTACTCCTAACATCAGCATTCCCAAAATGACAAGTTTGGGTAATAAAAGCCTTCGTCCCATGGTAATTAAATATCCCAGTCCAACATCGGATGCTAACAACTCTGCTGCTACAAGACATGTCCAGCAGATGGCTAAAGCTACCTGCAAAGCACCAAATATCATGGGCAATGCTGATGGGATACATATGGTTTTAAATATTTGCCATTTAGAAGCACCGTATGTTTTAGCCATTTGTATTAAGGTGGGATTAGACATTAAAACCCCTGTGTAGGCATTGATTACAGCAGGCACCAGTCCTCCAATAAAAATAATATACACTTTGCCAGTCATTCCAATACCAAACCAAAATATTGCTAAAGGAATCCAGGCAACTGGAGGAATAGGTCTGACTAATTCAAAAATAGGTCTAACCAAACCATCAATGACTGCATACCATCCCATTAAAAGTCCAAGAGGAATACCAATTAGAAGTGCTAAAAGATAACCAAGCATTATTGCCTGAAGACTTGCCAAGATATGAGCACCTAAAGTAGCTCCATCTGGATTAACATTAGTTAGTTTATCAAAAAATAGTTTAATTACAGATATCGGTGAATCCAACATGGTATGAGGTACAATTCCCGAGCTGACAATAAACTGCCACGTTAAAATCAATATTAAAATACTGAAAAATGATACCCAGAATAAATTACCTTCCTTAGCTTTTTCTCTGTTATTCACATCTACCACCCTTTTATTTTTAATACTTATGAATGTTTGGCAAAGATACAATCATTCTTTGCCAAACATTCATATCACTCAATTATGCAAACCGCTAATTAATGATCCCTCTCTTTTTAGCAACTAATTTCATAAATTTATCGGTATAACCAAAACGGAGTTCTTCTAATTTATCTCTATCTTCCTTGGTAAACCTGCCTTTTTCATAAAAGAAATCAGCAGATTCTTTGGTCCATTTCTCAAAGTTACCATTCTCAAGATTCTCTATATGTTCTTCTATGCTATAGAATATAATATCTTCAAAATCACCTCTGGCATTATCATCGCTTATTTCCAATGCACTATAATCCATAAGGAATTTTTTATATTCATCTGCTAATGCTGGTCCCTGTCTGACTAAATCTTCTTGTGCTTCAAAGTAAGCATCTAAGAAGTCAACAACGATATCTACATTCTCATCTGCCCATTTCTTGGGGGAAATAATGGCAAGCAAACTTTTTGCCCCGGTATCTGCACCGTTAGCAACTTCTTTCCATCCTTTTGCTTTCCCTATGTAGCTATAAGGTGAGAAGAATCCAACCAAATCACCTTCTCCTCTCTCAAAGGCAGCAACCGCTTGAGGTTGTTCAAGATTCAATACCTTAAGGTCGCTTTCTGATAAACCAATATCATCCAGGTATCTTGCCAGGGTATAATGAGAAGTGGAAATAGTTGTAGCTAGAGCAGTCATCCCCTTCACCGTTTCCGGATCACCATACAGATTTGGATATTCTGGATTATATCCTTTGGTTTTAAAAATGGGGCTATCAGGTCTAGCTAAGACAGACATAGAGCCACTTTCATCATGTGCTACAGCAATAATATATACATCCATCCTTAAGACTGCAAAAAGTGCTGGAACAATTCCTACCGGTCCAATAACCCATTCATTGGCAGGTATCGCTTCAATCTGGGGCATACCTGAATCGAAATACATCATCTCTATCTCCAGATTATTTTTCTCCATAATACCGTTCTTGATTGCCCAGAATGTATTAAAAGAATCAAAGCAGGGTTGGTGACTTACGGTAATTTTTCTTAATGCCTGGCTTTCAGCACTAGCAATAAAACAAAAAGAAAAAAGAACTAAGATAATACAAAGCATTAATAATGATAGGTTTGATTTACTATATCTACTGCAATCTGTTTTCATTTTAATTTCCTCCTTAATTTTTTTTATCTTATTTTAATATTTATATTCTTCGTTAATTTTTCCCCAAAACATAGTTAGTATAATATTTAGTACCACTTATTCTTTCCATCCAGAATACAGTTCAAATATCAGGTTATTCCAACCTCCTTTCCTTAATAGTATTTTTGATTCTGTTTCTGATAGAAAGACTTTAAAAACCGAGATCTACCACCACTTAATTAATTGAGTTATTTCCCTTACAATTTTAATAAATTCTGGATCTAAAAAATTACGAGGTCTTGGTAAGTTCACCTTAATTTCTGTTTTAACTGTAGTCGGTTTGTTGCTCAATACTAAAGTACGTTCACCTAGATATACTGCTTCTTCTATATTATGCGTTACAAAAATAACTGTATTTCTATATTTTTGCCAAATTTTAATTAACTCATCTTCTAAATAATAACGAAGTTTTACATCCAACTGACCATAGGGCTCATCCATCAAAAGAAGGTCTGGATTAACAGCAAATGCTCGAGCTATTGCTACCCTTTGTTCCATACTGGCTGAAATATCACGTGGGTAATGGTTAGTAAGCTCTTTAAGCCCTACCAGCTCCATCAGTTCTGTTGCTTTAGAATCAATCTCTGCTTTGGAAAATCTTTTTTTAATCTCCATCCCGTAGGTAATGTTTTGCTTTACTGTTCGCCAGGGAAGTGAAGAGGACTCCTGAAAAACAAATGCAATATTATGCTTTTTTGGTTGTATATGTTCATTGTCAATGAAAATATTACCATCAGTTGGTTCTAATAAATTTGATAATAGATTAAGAAAAGTGGTTTTGCCACAACCGGTAGGACCTACAATACATAATAATTCTCCATTACCAACAGTAAAATTGATATTATCCAGGACTAAAAGTTCACCAAATTTTTTGGTTAAATTTTTTACCTCAATCTTAGTTTTATTTTGAATATCAGACAATCCTTTACCCCCTTATATCTAAAATCAAGAAACCTTTCATTATTTCGTTAAGAATCTATAATAGATTTGTCAATAATTTATTTATTAGCCAGTGTTTGTAATTCTCCTGATTTACACAACTTAACTTTCCGCTAAATATTCTAAAAATTGCCCTTCTCCCTTTTTTATTCTAAGTATATTCATCTCTAAGAAAAGGAACTCTTGGGATTATGTTAAGCTCTTATTTACTTCTGATACAGCTTTTTCAATAATATCTAGTCCCGCATTTAACTGTTCCTCAGTAATTACTAAGGGAACTAGTGTTCTGATTACATTACTATAAATACCTGCAGAAAGTAGTATAAGCCCATTTTCATAAGCTAATTTTTGAATAGCTTTTGTTTCATCTTTTGCAGGCAACTTAGTCTTACGATCTTTGACTAATTCAAAAGCCATCATGGCTCCTCTACCCCTTACATCTCCTATTATCTCATATTTTTCCTTCATGCTTTCCAATCGGGGTTTCATTATCTCTCCTATTTTTTTTGCTTTTCCAGCAAAATCATCTCTTTCCATTACTTCTATTACCTTCAAAGCTGCTACTGATGCTACCGGATTCCCACAAAATGTACCACCAATTTGACCAACCTGAGGTACTTCAATAATATCTGTCCTGGCTGTCAAAGCACTCAGCGGCAAACCTCCAGCAAGAGATTTGGACATGGTAACAATATCAGGAACTATATCCCAATATTCGCTGGCAAACATTTTACCGGTTCTGCAAAAACCGGTTTGAATTTCATCGGCAATAAATAGAATATCGTGTTTTTCACAAATTCTCTTGATCTTGGTAAAAAATTCATCAGGGGGTAAGGTAAAACCTCCCTCTCCCTGGATTGGTTCAGCAATGACTGCTGCAACATTTTCTGCATCAACTACTGAAGCAAATATCTCTTCTAACCTTTCAGCACATCTCAAATTACATGTTTCTCTTCTTAAACCATAGGCACATCGATAACAATTGGCAAAAGGTATTTTATGCACTCCCGGTGCAAAGGGACCAAAACCAAAAGTATAAGGCCTTGGTTTACTGGTAAGAGTCATGGTCAGAAGAGTCCTTCCATGATAAGCACCTTCAAAACAGATAATATCTGTCTTTTTCGTATATTGTCTGGCAATTTTAATGGCGTTTTCTACAGCTTCAGCACCACAATTGAAGAATGTCGTTTTTTTGGGAAATTTACCTGGCGTAATCTCACATAATTTCTTTGCTAAATGCACGTAGGGTTCATTAAATACTACACTAAAACTGGTATGAAAATATTTCTCTGATTGTTCCTTCACTGCTTCTACAACTTCAGGATGACTGTATCCTATATTTAACACACTAATGCCAGCAGCAAAATCAATTAATACATTTCCATCAATATCTTCAATTACAGCTCCTTCTCCTCTATTGATAAATGTCGGAACTGTATGAAAAACGCCTTTTGGTACATATAGATCTTCCATCCGTAGAAGTTTTTGCGATTTTGGACCGGGAATACCTGTTTTAATGATTGGTTTCGGAACATTTCTTATACTGTCCATATCTTCAAAATTACCTCCTAAGTGTTATTTGTAAACATAGTAAAGATTTAAAAATAAATTATACTACCTATAAAAAAATCCAATCACCTCCTTAGAAGAATGTAAATCCCTAGAAGTGTTATAAAAAAATGGTACGAATTAATCTATACAATATTTTCAGTGATATCTTTCTATTTCTATATAAATACTTTTACCTTTTGCTTGATCACCTTGAAAATTGATAATTATTTTGATTTTTCATATTATTAAAAATCTTCTATTTTACCTTATCTTTGATAAATATAATTATTTTTATTTACTATAAACTTATTTCTTTTTTAAGGAATACAGTAGAGAAAAAAGAGATATTAAATAGAAAAAAATAGCAATTGGACTTCTAATAAATACCCCTGGATTATTGTGTGAAATAATTAATGCTAATCTTACGTTTTCTTCTAGAATTGGACCAAGGATAAAAGCTATTAAGAAGGCAGATAAATCAAGATTAAAAATCTTCATTAAATATCCTAATACGCCAAAAAAAATGACAATTTTCATATCAAATACACTAAATGCAATTCCATACGAACCTATAAAACACAAAATTATTATAATTGGAAGAAGAAAATTCTTCTTTATTTTTGCTATAAATAACTTTGCTGCATGTATAAATGGAACACCAATTACTAGTCCACCAAGGGGATCTGTCCAAAGCATTAAAAAAAATAATCCATAAAGAGTACTTGGGTGAGTAATCATTAGCATTGGGCCAGGCATCATACCATGAATCATAAAAGCACCTAACAAAACTGCTGCTGTTACACTACCAGGGATACCCAGAGTTACTAATGGTATTAGACTAGAAGCGCAAACTGCATTGTTACCTGCTTCAGGAGCTGCTACACCAATAATTTCACCTTTACCAAAATTTTCTGGGTGTTTAGAAGTCCTTTTAGCTTCACCATAGGAAAGAAACGCAGCAGTAGGTGCCCCTAATCCTGGAAGAGCTCCAACAAAAGTACCAATAATAGAAGACTTTAGTATATCTTTAAAACAATATCTAATATCTCTGAACCTAGTTTTCCAATTTATTTTTTCTTTTAAATATAACGAAAAGGTTAAATCGATAGAACCCCATTTATCTTTTCTCACTAGACTATATCTTTTAATTAATATCTCACTTTGAATTAAAACCTCAGATAATGCTAAGAAACCTATTAAGACTGGAACCAATCCTAATCCTCTATCTAAGTCTAAAATACCGAAACAATATCGTCTGGTAGTTGTCATAATATCTAAGCCAATCATCGCAAAAAACAAACCTAAACCTGCTGATATCAAACCTTTCACTACTTCAATCAAACTATTTCCTAAAGTAGCTGCAATAATTGTTAAGGAGAAAAGTATTAAGCTAGCTATTTCGACTGGTCCAAAAGACAATGCAATCTTGGCTATTGGCATCGTTGTCAAAAGAGTAATAATATTGCTTATTGTTCCACCAATAATAGAAGCAATCAAAGCCATTTCTAACGCTCTAAGCACTTCTCCTCTCTCTGCTAATGGATGACCATCAAGCGATGTAGCAGCAGCTTCTGGTGTTCCTGGAGTGTTTATTAAAATTGCAGAAATAGAACCTCCATAAGTTGCGCCTTTATAACATCCCATTAAAGCGGCTATTGAAAGAAGCCCTGGTAACTTATAAGTTAAAGGAAGCATGATTGCTATGGCCATTACACCTGTAAGTCCAGGTAATGCACCAACAAAAATTCCAACAAGATAACCAAATAAAATCCCAAACATATTTAGAGGTTGTATAGAAAGCAAAAATCCTTTTATAATTTCTGACAACATTAATGGCCTCCGAAATTTATTAACTTATTATTGATCTGATATTGATATAAAACTATATTTTTTATCACATTGATATATTTAAATAAACCAAAACAAATGATAAAAAATGCTTTATAAAAATACAAAAAATAAATATTATTTAATTTTTATACTTACTCAGAGCTTATTGCATCTAAAAGTATTTGTTTAAAATCATTGATTTGTGTATCTCTGGGATTAACTGAGGCATTTCTGCTTCTTTTTGCAATTTCACTGATTTCTTCAATGTGCTCTTTTTTGAGACCCACTTCATCTAAATATTTTGGAATACCCAAATCTATCATTAAATCATTAACAGCTTTTATTGATTTATTCGCTGCTTCCAAAATAGTTATATCATTGATATTCTCTCCTAATGAAACAGCAATATTTTTAAATTTTTCAGGATTACTAATTAAGTTAAATTTCATAACATGTGGAAGTAAAATTGAATTTATAACTCCATGTGGAGCGTCGTAATAACCTCCAATTGGATGGGATAAAGCATGAACATTTCCTAAAAAGGTATGGGAAAAAGAAATACCAGCTAGATTGCTTGCAGTCAACATTGCTTGGGCTGCAATTTCATTACTTCTATTGGCAACAAAAATTCTTATATATTTTCCTATTAGCTCAATAGCCTTTAATGAAATGGAATCTGTTAAATATGTTGATTTTAGACTAGTGTAAGACTCAATAGCATGACATAATGCATCTAAACCTGTAGCGGCTGCTAAGTTAGCACTTAAGCTTTTCAATACACTTGGATCTAAAATAGCTAAAATTGGCAATCCTCTAATACTAAATATCGACATTTTATTCTTCCTTATACTGTCCGTTATAACTGCTGAAGGCGTTGATTCACTTCCTGTTCCAGCAGTTGTTGGAACAGCTATAATGGGAAGAGGATTATTTTCATATTTATCTAAACCTTCATATTTTTCTATAGAAGCATCGTTTGTTAAAACAATTGCAATAGCTTTTGCAGCATCTATACAACTCCCTCCACCAATACCTAATAAACAATCTATGTTATCTTTTTGAGCTAATTTTTTCCCGATATTAACTGTGTTGATATCAGGATTAGATTTTACTTCACTGAAAATAGTGTATTTAATATTGTTTTCTTTTAATGATTGTTCAACATCAGGAATTAAACCAGATTTTGCTATTCCTTTATCAGTTACTATCATAATCTTATTAAAGTCATAACTTTTTAAAATAATTCCAATTTTGTTAATTACTCTCCATTTGTTAATTATTCTTTGTGGGAAATTAAAGTAATATTCAATGTCATCCACTAGTTAATCCTCCTCTAATAGCAATATTAATTATATTTTCAATGCATAAAATATACTTACCATCCAAAAATAATCTGCTCAATTATTCCTCCTGGCAAGTTTGATTTTAATAAGATTCTAAAAATATAAGAAATAAATGTTGGAAATAAAATTGAAATTATTAATACTCTGAAATAGTCTCTTAAACCATATACCATCATAGCTATTAATATAAATAAAAATGAAATTAGTATAAACCCAAACGATTCAATAAAACATACATAAAATATCATCATCAATAATATAATAAAATTTTTAAAAATATATTGTTTATTTGAAAAAGAAATATTTATATAATTTGAATCGGGGCTTATCCTTTTTTTAAAAGAAAGAAAAGTATAAACTAACACAAAAATAAACAAAAAAGTAATAACCATATAAGGATAGTTTGCTGAGGATCCATGTCTTATAACCTGAGTAGGTATTAGATAAAAATAATTTACCAAACAAAACATCACTAGTAATATTGAAATTAAAATATCTTTATTGATTCTCAATCATTACCTCCTTAATTTACTCCTAGCATTGCTTTAACATCTTGATGTATTTTAGAGATATATCAATTAGTAAATATCTATGTATTCAATATAAATACTGCTTTATTATTATTTTTAATAATTTAACTATCTACTTCAAACTATTTATATAATATTTGATTTTATTGATTATATTTGTATTAAATTCCATAAGTATTAATACCCGATAGTTCTATGATAATTCCTAACTCCTTTAACCATAACAAGTAATTTGTTAGATTAAAGAAATGATTAGGAGTTAGGAATTATCAATATAAAACCTTATATTATATGATCTTTTAGAAAACAATTTATGGTTTTACTGATCCTTTAACATTCCTAGTTCTTTTAATACTCCACCCCAAAATGTACCATATTCTAATAAAAGTTCTTTGTACTCTTCACCGTTTTTAAAATCTAATCTTACCTGCCAAACATTTTTAGCCATTTCCTGTACTTCATCTTGATTTACAGCAAATTCAATAGCACTTTCAAGTTTCTGCCTGATATTTTCCGGAGTATTCTTAGGAAGTATCATGCCAATACAAGAAAATTGGAAAAATCCATAACCTTTTTCTTCTAGCGTAGAGATATCTGGTACAAAATCTAATCTGCGCTTACTTCCCACAACCAAAGCTTTCAACTGCCCTGCGAGAGTTGGTGAAAGCATTGGAATAGTTGCAGTTTCAGCACAATCAACATGTCCTCCTAAAACTGCAGCAACTGCCTCTGAATCTCCTTTAAAAGGAACTGCATTCCAACTTATATTTTCTTTCATACCAATATATGCCATGGTTAAATGATTAGTTGAGCCAATTCCCGGAACACCATAGGTAACCATATTAGGATGATCTTTAGCATATTGGATAAAGCTTTCCCAATTTTCTTTCCATGGCTCATCTGGTCTAACAACAACAGCATATTCATAAGGCATTGGGGAACCAACATACTCAAAATCATCAGGCGTGTAAGGCAAATCTCTCATTTGATAATGGATGTTAATGGTAGGCATATTACACCATCCAAAGGTATATCCATCCGGCTTAGATGCAGCAACATGTGCAACAGCAACTGTACCATTAGCACCAGCTTCGTTTGTTAAAACTAGCGGTTGCCCTAAATAATCTTCCATAAATGGAGCCATACCTCTTACAATTACATCCATAGTGCCTCCTGCTGAGAGAGAAATAACTCCTTGAATAGGTTTAGAGGGATATTCTTGTGCTAATGAGCTGAAAATCAAAAAAAACGAAAAAAAGATCAATAATATTGAAATAATATAGAATTTTCTCATTACTAACTGAACCTCCAATGAATTTTTAATATTTCAAACAAAATACAAAAAAGTATTTATTACTATAAAATCACCTTCTTTATCAGTTAATTTAAATTTATTAATCTATTCTATATACCCCAGTCCACGTAAACGCTGATTAATAGCTTCTTTTTCTTCCTGGCTAAATCCTTTTTGACTAACTACCTTAGTAAATAGAAAGGAATTTAGCCTTTTTCTAATCTTGATCAATTTTTCTTGATCTATTTCCTCTTTAATATTTTTTAGTTCACCAGGATCATTCTTCAAATCAAAATATGCCTCTTCGCCCAGGGTTAGATTCCGCATGAATTTATATTCGGGAGTACGAAGAGAGTGGATGGCACCTAATCCTCTGGGTTCAAAGAGATCTTCAGAGTACACTTCATCACGATTCTGGTCATTTTGAAGCAAAGGCAACCAGGATTGTCCATCAAAATCATAGGTTTGAGAAGAGATTCCAATATGTTCCAATAGAGTAGGAACTAAATCAATAGACCTAACCATTCCATTAATAACCTTACCGGCAGGAAAACCAGGTCCTTTGATGATCATAGCAACATGCAAATCATGGTCATACATTGTGGTATGTTGGGGATAACGAGTCCCCTTCTTCCTCCAGGGAATATCTTTTACTGGATGTTCCCCTAAATTAGTTCCATGATCACTCATCACAACAATGGTAGTTTCATCATAGATATTTAATTCCTTTAATGTGCTGATTAATCGACGAATCAGTTTTTCATCAGCCATCTTTATCTTGGCATCATAATAATCAAATTCTGATGATTCCTCCTGGCTTATTAATCCTCTCTTAACTAAAGAGACGCCGGAGCCTTCATGTGTTTCATAAAGATGTCCCCACATGAAAAATTTCTTTTGAAAATTTTTCTTCAGCCATTTAAAAAATTCTTCCACCCAATAGTTGCCTTCATAAAATATCTCATCTACTCCAGAATTGGGATATATAATTTCCAGCCAACTGGTTTCTTTGGAAGTTTCATTGAAAAAGTCAAATCCCTGAGCAAATCCATGTTGCCTGGATAGTAATCCATTCCCCACCAAACCAGCAGTTTGATAACCATCTTCCTTTAAGATAGTGGCAATTGTAGGATCAGATAAATGAGAATAGGCATCTCTTACACCATGTTTATTAGGATATTTACCAGTTATCACCGAGCCCATGGCAATAGGTGTGAAATCTGCTGAGGAAAAACATTGGTTGAACCTTACCCCTTCACGCGCCATCTGATCAATGGCCGGGGTTACAATTTTCTGATAACCATAACAGCTTAGATGATCCGGGCGAACTTCATCTAAGCTAATAATAATGATGTTTTGTTCTTTCATGATTCATTCCTTTCTGAATTCTTAACAAAGAGAAATATAACTACTCCAAACTGTAATACAGGGAATATATCCCTCTCATTTACATATAGCCCAACTTTCTCAACCTTTCCATGGCTTTCTCTTTATCCTGTCTTCTCCCTGCTCGCTCAGGAACATTTTCTAAGTCTTGTTCCCAAGCAGGAACGCCAATATCACCAGGATTGGAACTGCTTCTGGCTCCTAAGGAACGATAGCCTATCTTGTAGAGAGAGCAATAGGGAAGATTGTGCAGGTGGGTATTATCCCAGATATCTCTTTCAGTAAAATGTAGAATGGGAGAAACACGGGTATGCTCGGGCATGAGATAACCTCCTTCTTTGTGCGTGAAATATTCATCTTCTTTTCGGGCTACCTGTTCATCACGTCGTAAAGCCATAAAGATAAGTTCTGCACCGCTTTCTTCAATATATTGATTAAGCACTACTGTTTTCATTAAATGATTCCCAGCATAAGACTCTGCTTCAAATACAAAGGAATCTTCAATAAACTCTATTCGCTTTAACTCTTCCTGATTTCTTTTGTTAAGACGTTTTACTTGAACTGTGTTTCCCAGATGACTCAAACAAGCAGATAATACATCAAAATTGCATAACCATTTTAAGTCAATATGCCATACCTTAGAAACACTGACCAAGAAATCGGTAATTTCCGGAAAGGCATCTCCTTCATCGATGGTAATAACCTGGGGTAGAGGAATATTTTCTTCCACACAGACCTGACGTACAATCCATAAATTTGTGGTAGAATCCTTTCCTCCCGTCCAGGTAATGGCACATTTGCGTGGATCATATTTCTCAAATGCTTCCTTGATGACCTGTTTGGATTTTTTGATTAATTCCTGGTTTCTTTCTACTTTTTCTTTATTCATCTCTAACTCCTTTTTTATTTTTTATTAGATTCTTTCCCATCGATTGATTCGAGGAAATAGCTTCTTTTTTAATTCTTCTACTCTTGGATGTGAATTTATTAGATTGTTCTTTTCTTCAGGGTCTTGCACTAAATTATAAAACTCCCAGTTTTCACCTCTCTGATAATAAATAATCTTTAGATCATCTTCTCTATAATAATAGACAGGCAGATCTTCAGGTTTTTCATGATTACCTGTTTTGGCAATAGCCTCCCCAAAAACTCCTCGTTCAGGATAATTATGAACAGGCAACAAAGAATTTCCTTCAAATTTATCTTCTGGTGAAAGTCCGAAGAGATGTAATATAGTAGGTGCTATATCAAGATTGCTCACCAAATTAGGACATATCTCTTTCTCTTTTCTGTCAAAATCGATCATTATCAGAGGAGAGTCTATTAATTCAGAATACATTTTCCCATCATGGGAAAGACCATTATGTTCAGCAAATTCATCTCCATGATCGGTGGTAATAAAAATAATACTATTTTCTAACATCTGATTTTGTTTGAGTATATGAAAGAACTCTTTCGCATATTCATCGGTTTCTCGAACACCTGCCCGATAAAGGTTATGGAGAATTTTAACTTTCTTCGAATCAGAGATATCACGCTTCAACAGGGTATTTGTAAATAATTCAAACATCTCTTGCTCTGTTAAGGCAATGGAAGGATCAACTAATTCTAAAAACTGTTTTTTAGATATATAAGGCTCATGAACATCCATATAGTGGATCCACAAGAAAAATGGTTTTTTATTGGTAGAGCATGCATAGCGCTCTAACCATTCTTTTACTTTCTGGTTAACCTTATCTCCGGTTATATAGGGAATCATATCACTGACTTCATCTTGCATTGAATCATAAAAGAGATCCCATCCTCGATTCCAACCAAAATAATCACTTAGATAGGGATTTGAATGAAATGCGGCTGTTTCAATGTCACTTTTCTTTAGTGCTTCAGATATTAATAATCTACGGGGAGATAATTTTTTAGATTTTCCATATTCAAGATAATAAGAAGAGGTTAGTATTCCAGGGAATGATGATTGAGTGTAAGGACCTGAAGAATGAAATCTGGTAAAAATCAGAGCATGATCGGATAAAGAATCAAGAAATGGAGTTAAATTACTATCTTTATTGTAAACCCCTAAGGAATCTTTTCTTAAAGTATCAATAGTGAACAGGATTACATTTTTCATAGGCACCTAGCCTCCTATTAAGCTTTCTTATAGAGTGGTATAATGCTAATAACTTATGGTAATATAACGGTATAGCTACATTTGTCAGTCCGAATAATACTCTGACGATATTCAAAAACAACATTATTGTCTGTTCTGGCAATACGGTTCACTACTAATGCATAGGCTCCCTCCTGTAATTTTAATCTGTCTGAAATTTTTTGATTGATTTTTTTTATGGTAAAAGACTCCTGAACTTCTGAAATACTAAGATTATACTTACGCATAAAGACTTCATAAGGAGCCATGGTAGCAAGATACTTTGGTTTAAGATTGGGGAATAATCCTTTCAATAAAAAGAATTCTTCTAAAGAAATTGGAATATCATCTAAAAACAATATGCCTTTAATGTGATAGATTAATTGTTCGTTCTTTAGATTCATGATTTCTTTTATCTTATAATTAGGTCTAATAACATTTTTGGAAATAATTTTTCTCTTTATTCCGATATCATGATTTTTTCCTTTAAAGCCTACACAATAAAAACTACTTACCGGATTAACATATTTTGGCCTAGAATCAGATACAAAAGTGCCCAGTCCTTGCTTTCTAAACAAATAACCTTCTTGAATTAAGCAATTAATGGCTTGTCTTACTGTGCCACGGCTTATCTGAAAATCCATACATAGCTTTAATTCAG
Organism: Atribacterota bacterium; assembly: GCA_028717805.1. Classification (NCBI taxonomy): domain Bacteria; kingdom Pseudomonadati; phylum Atribacterota; species Atribacterota bacterium. The sequence goes on along the minus strand of JAQUNC010000024.1, from coordinate 5,372 downwards.
ATGGAATGGCATCATTAATTTTCCATTCACCATTTTTAATTTTAGCTTTAATTAACTCTGCCAATTGGAAGTACAAAGGTATTGGTGAATTCTTATCTAAATTATTCATTATTACTCTTCTTAGATATAGTAATATTCAAAATGTTGTACTTGTCTATACGTCTATACGTCTATAACCATAGTAAATGGATAAAGATAATTTGTCAATACTCCTTTAGGTATTATTGATAAATTTCAGGTAATAAAATTAAAATATTAAAAATTAGCTTTTTTATGAGCTTAGAGCTATAAAAGACACCACTAAAAATATAATCTATAAACTAAAGATAGGATTTTTAAATTGTGATGTGATGTGATTAGGTAAATAAAAAATTTATTATAATCAGAATAGATTACTAATCGAGCATTATCTGGTAAAAAAGAGGAAAAATATTTGCTTAAACAAGTCAGTATAATTTACTTCTTTTATGAAAGAAAATCCTATTTTAGGTAAGTCTCTATCCATGGAGTCTTCTGAGTACCTTGGAAAAGTTGTTCTTAAGTGTTATATATTGAATAAAATACTCTTTATAGGATATGGAAATAGCTAAAATTGTTGCTATGATAATGGATATATGAAAAATGAACCGCCAAAAATACACAAGATATGCTTAAAATGGATATGATTATCAGCAATATATTTATCTGGCAAATTAAAAAATAAGAAACATAATCGCTAAATAATAAGGCATTAATGATTTATTAGAATTTCCAGACGATAAATCCGTTAGACTTATCAACTATAAAAAGTAATGTAAAATAAACAATAATCAGTTAATTATATCTGTTTAATTCAAATAATATGGAGTAAAGCAGGCTAGCATTTTTTTCGAAAAGAACAATTAAGTAGAAGACAATATTCACAAGAAAATTCATCTCGGTAGGAATGAACCAGATTATGACCCATACCACGAATCCAGGAAAGAGATTTAGCTGGTTGCATCATGCAGGAAGAATTTAAAGTAACACCAATTCTTTCCGGTTGAAGAATTGTAAAAACTTGTTTTTGTTCCTGAATGTCCCAATCATTGGAGCCTGGTTCAAAATAACGAGAAAGCTGGAAACCTTTCTGCTTGTTTTTTTCTTCAATAAAGTGATTCAACCATTGGCCTACTGTTTTCACGGCTACTGTCCCCACCGCATCCAGTACCATTGCACTGAGATGCTGATTTTGTTTAAATTTCTCTTTAACGCACTGTTCAATTTTTATTCCAATGGTAGCAACGGAAAAAAGAAGATATTCTGCGTTTTGAAAGAGATTTATTATCTTTTTATTTACTGAAAATTGGTAATCCTGCTCAGTGAATATAATTCCATCTGGTGAAATAGAAATGATAACAAGAAAACGATAAATAGCCTTACTCTCTATTAAGTGATAAGCACGTTCAATTTCTTCCTTGATTACTTCTTCTATATCCGAATGGATATTATGGCTTAAACCTTGCTGATAACCCAGGTATCTATATACTTCTTCTTTAGCAATCTTTATCGGAATTTTTTTTATAATCTTTTTTTCTTTCATAGTAATTTTCTTCTAAAAATATTTTTAGATAAAGTGGTTAAAAAACATTGACTCGGCAAATATTTTTAAAAAATCAGCTTGAGCAGAAAGCTCAATATATTGTACTTTTTGAGAAAGATACTCAGCTATAGTTCTCATCTCCTCAGATAACAATAATTTTACTGCTCCCTCTCCAGCGGCATTACCTATGGAACGTATTTTTCCAGAAAGAATATTAGGTATGAGACCAATTGACAGTGCACTATTGGTATCAAGAACATTTCCAAAAGCTCCCGCTAACAATATTTCATCTATATCGACTGTCTCAAGCTGAGCTTGTTTCAAAAGGATGCGAATACCCGCTGATACTGCCCCTTTTGCCAGTTGGACTTCTCTAATGTCTTTCTGTGTTAAATAAATAGGTTTACCGGTAGCTGATTCTTCAGCTGGAACAAGCAAGAATTTATTAGCGCTCTCCTCTCTTTTAATTCTTCTTTTAATCTGCTGAGAAATGTCTTTAGTGCATTCTTTTTGATTAATTAAGCGACCATCGAACTTAATTAACTGTAATCTTAATAAACCAGCAATTAAGTCAATTATTCCTGATCCACACAATCCGACAGCTTGAGTTTGCCCTATCACATGATATTCTACTTTTTGTCGGGTAATTATTACCCTATCTATTGCTCCACTGGTTGCTCTCATTCCCGAACTGATTCTAGCTCCTTCAAAGGCAGGTCCAGCAGCCGCTGAACAAGCCCATGTTTTACCTCCGCTATTCAATACAATTTCCCCATTGGTTCCCAGATCAACCATTAAGGTATTACCAATTTTTTGCCATATAAAAATATCTATCAAATCAGCAATGATATCACCACCAATGTAAGCTGAAACATTTGGCGTACTATATACTTTAGCATAAGGTATGAGGCACAAATCGGGTAAATCCTTACTGTCTCGAATAATGCTATCGATCATAACAGTAATATAAGGTGATAAGGCCAGATTCTCTACCGGCAAAGACCATAAGAAATGATGCATAGAAGTATTACCAACCAGAACTGCAAAATAAATATGGGAAAGATTAATTCCGGCTTTTTCTGATAAGGATATAATCATTTGGTTTAAGGAGGAAATTAATTCCTGCTGCATTTTCTTTCTATTCTTAGTATCTTTCCTGGCAAAATCAATTCGAGAAATAACATCATCACCGTATTCAAATTGAGGATTGGCACATGCTTCAGCAGTAATCTCTCTAAAAGTAGCTAAATCTACCAGATATCCGGCAATCGTAGTGGTGCCAATATCAAAAGCCACTCCATACAGCTCTTTACTGGTATCCCCAGCTTCAATAGCGATAACCTTATTCTTAAAAAGAACAAGGGTGATACAGTAATCATTATCCCTGAGTAGCTGTGAAATATTGCTTAGAATATCAGTTGGTATTTCCCAACTTTGACTATAGGTTGTATTTACTTTATTTAGCTCATCTTTTATTCTGTTCCAATAGGAACGCTGATCTGATAAAGTAGGTTTATTAAGTCTCAAAAAAACTTTTTTTATTGAAACAATGGATTTAATCTCATGGCTGAATAAACGAGATTTTGCTTTATTTCTAATCTTAATCTTAGAATCATCTTCCTTTATTAATAGAGATGGTGGAATAATAATGGTACTATTTTGGTACAGGTAACACTGACAGGCCAAACGAAATCCTTTTTTTATTTCTTCTTCTGAAATCCATTTCTGCTCATTAGAATTAAGCAAATCACTATCAAGACCTTCAGAAGATACTATAACCTTGCACTTACCGCAGCTTCCTTTGCCACCACAGGGAGTGGTAATATTTATTCCGGCTTGTTTCAGAACATCCAATAAGAGCGTGCCTTCTGGTACATTTAATTTCTTTTGTGCGGGATTTATGATGATTTTAATCATAGTTTAAATTATATATCAAAATATATTGTTTTAGAAAATAATAATTATGTTTTTAATCTTCATTAAGATTGGCTTATACTTATTACTTTCTTCCCCGGTTCATTGATATTAAAAGCTAATACTACTCCTATAATTAATGGGATAATCACAAAATATTTAACAGGAATCAACTACCTTTGCTGATAATCATACCAATTAATGGCGGTCCAATCATTTGTCCTATTAACAATATCATTGAAGAATCTTGGGCTATGCTACCAAATAGTGAGCCAACTATAGTAAATCCTAATGCAATCAATCCACTTTTTTTGAACCCCAGCTATTTAAAAGTGAGGCTACTGGTATAGCCAAAATGACTCCTGCTATCATAAAGGAAGACATGAATAATCCACCAGTTGTAGTATCTGTATCCAAATCCTTAATCAGAAGATTCATCAGCGGTGGTACTTTCATCATGCTTATGGTAACTGTTATGCTCGCCAAATACACACTCACTAAAACTAACCATGCTCTGATATTATTAACTTGCTTAATACTAACTTTATTCTTATGATTGTAATTCATATTAGATCTTGATTTATTGATTCATAAAGTAAGTATTTATATTTACATATTACCTTTAATTATAATATTTAAGATAAAAATTACCGTTTTACTACTTTATTTAATCTTACTTTTTAAAATTTCTTATACACTTGAAAAGATTTTTTAATATTTTTATAAAGAATTTTTAACCTTTTGAGCTATGGCTCTAATATGTTCTGGGGTTGTCCCACAACAACCTCCAATAATATTTACTCTTAGCTTAATAAATTTTTCAGCATATTCTGACATCTCATGGGGAGTAGCTGGATAAATAACTTTATTATTTTCCATATAGGGAACCCCTGCATTTGGTTCAACCAATAAAGGTGCATCAGTTATTGTTCTCATTCGTGATACCACCTGGTAAAGAACATCTGGTCCGCTGCCACAATTGGCTCCTACTCCATCTGTCCCTTCCTGAAATAATACCTCAATTGACTTTTCTGGAGTTATTCCATATATAGTTTTTAAGCTTTCATCAAAACTCATAGAAGCAAATACCGGTAAACTAGTGTTTTCCTTTACAACCTTGAGGGCTATTTTAATTTCGTCAAGATTATAAAAAGTTTCCAGTACTATAAGGTCTACTCCAGAAGATGCCAATACCTTAATTTGCTCTTGGTAAGTTGCATAAACTTCTTCATTTTTTACTGGTCCATATGGTTCTAATATTTCACCAGTTGGACCTACTGAACCTGCAATAAAAAGAGGTGCAGGATGAACTTTACTATAATTATCTATTGCCTTCCTGGCTATTTTCACAGCCTGTTGATTAAATTCTTGTAATTTATCTTTATGGCCAAATTTCTGCAATTTTAACCCATTTCCTCCAAAAGAATTAGTGAGTATAATATCTGCACCTGCTTCCAGATAGAAAGTATGTATTTTTTTTACTATATCAGGATGAGTAATATTCCACATTTCTGGACATTCCCCTGCTGTTAAACCATATTCCTGGAGCATAGTACCCATCGCTCCATCGATAACCATAATTCTTTGACTAAGTAATTCCAAAAAGTCATTCCTTGCCACTATTTTCTTTTCATCTACCACATCAGATACCTCCTAAAATTATTCTGATTTGAGTTAAACATTTTACCTTAATAATATAATAACATTATTTTTACCTTTTAATAAGATTGTTAATGAGTGTGTGCTATATTTTCTGTAAAAGTGAAAAAGGTTAATTAAAATAATAGCTTGAAATGGGCCATCAAGAACCTCCATAATAAATAGATGATACTCTAAAAAAATTAAGGAGGATAATGCAAGATGACCCAATCAAATACTAATTCAATTATGTCTATTT